>CAYMQW010000099.1:0-5145 GCA_964392595.1 uncultured Nitrospiraceae bacterium | reverse complement strand
AGACATGGCTCAACGCGGAATCATTGTGAAAGCGGTTTCCATGTCTGGCTTGGCTGAGGAAGCAGGACTCGCGTATAAAAATATTTCCCAAGTCGTTGAAGCGGTCGAGACTGCCGGCATCACGAAGAAAGTGGCGGAACTCTTGCCGATTGGGAATATCAAAGGTTAAGTCTGGCGGATTTAAAGGAAGGACCAGATTCATGATCCCGACAGTTGAGTGGAAAGACGGCGTGGTTCGTTTGCTTGACCAGAGCAAGTTGCCAGGGCGGGTGGACATTCTCGACTGTCATGACTATTCCACTGTGGCCGATGCGATTCGAGAACTGCGTGTGAGGGGAGCACCGGCGATTGGTGTGACAGCTGCTATGGGCGTCGCACTTGGAGCGCAGGCGGTTCACTGTTCTGATCATCGGGAGTTTAGGACCGCGGTTTTGGAGGTTTGCGATCATCTCGCCGCGACCCGGCCGACAGCCGTGAATCTGTTTTGGGCCATTGAACGGATGAAGGGTGTGTTGGACAAAAACGATGGAGGCTCTCTTGATGAGGTCAAAACGAATCTGGTGAATGAAGCCATTGCCATTCAGCAGGAAGACATTGCGATGTGTCGAGCCATGGGACAACATGGAGCCAAACTGATTCAGGATGGCCAAACCATTCTTACCCATTGTAATGCCGGCGCGCTGGCCACCGCAGGATATGGTACGGCTTTAGGAGTCGTTCGAGCAGCGTGGGAATCAGGCAAGAACATTCAGGTGTTTGCTGATGAAACACGGCCAGTCTTACAAGGCGCTCGACTCACGGTGTGGGAGCTGATGCAAGATGGTATTCCAGTGACATTGATTACCGACAACATGGCAGGATCGTTCATGCGGCAGGGAAAAATCCAGGTATGTGTCGTGGGGGCCGACCGAATTGCCGCCAATGGAGATGTGGCCAATAAGATCGGGACGTATCCAGTTGCGGTCTTGGCGAAAGTCCATGGCATTCCATTTTATGTTGCCGCACCATCTTCGACTATTGATATCGCGACTCCGACCGGGGATGCCATTCCGATTGAAGAACGAACGCGAGAGGAAGTGCTGTCCCTACATGGGAGCGAGTGTATTGCACCAGAGGACGTGACAGTCTTAAATCCGGCGTTTGACATTACACCGGCGGAATATGTGACAGGAATTATTACGGAACGAGGGGTCTTTACGCCAAAAGAAATCGCTGGTGTGTTTTCTTCAGGAAGGTGATGTTGTTGGGTGGGTATCGTTTTGCAACGCTTTGTCGAGGGCCTTGCCCAAGTCGGAAAGATTATAGGGCTTCGCGACCATGCCTTTAAATCCGAATTGTTCCGGGGTGGCAATCACTTGATCATTCGAATATCCGCTTGAGACTAAGGCCACGACGTTTGGGTCGAGATCCTTGAGGTAATGTATGGCCTCTCGCCCCCCCACACCCCCTGGAATGGTCAGGTCCAAAATGGTAGCTGTAAACGGTTTTCCCGCCTCTTGTGCTTGTCGGTAGAGTTCAATTGCAACGGTTCCATCAGTAGCAAAATCTACCTCATAACCTAAATGGGCTAACATCGTCCCTAGGATATCTCGGATATCTTCTTCATCTTCCAGTACCAGCAACCGGCCAGATCCCTGCATGATTCGTGATTCCTCAACAACGATTTCAGTCTCTCCTTTTTCAACCGCAGGCAAATAAAACACGAAGGTGGTGCCGATGTCCAGTTCCGATTGAACGGTGATATGCCCTTCGTGACGCTTGATGATGGAATATGTCGTCGCCAGGCCTAATCCGTTTCCTTTTTGCTTTGTGGTGTAATAGGGGTCGAAAATTTTTGAGAGATGCTCAGGCTGGATGCCCGTACCCTGATCCTGAACCGACACTTTGACATATTGACCAAAATTGATGGGAAGTCCGTGCCAGGAATCCACGGAAATATTTTCAGCAGTAATCTGGATAACTCCACCATCCGGCATCGCATGATCCGCGTTGATAATAAGATTTTGAATGACCTGACTCATTTGCCCTTCATCAACCTCAACCCACCATAGGTGGTCCGGCAAGTTGAGATCACACCGAACATTTGAGCCCCGCAGGGCAAATTCTACCGTTTCGTTGATAAACCGCGCGATGGATGCCCGATTTTTTACGGGGGTGCCACCTTTGGCGAATGTGAGCAGCTGTATTGTGAGGTCCCTTGCGCGCAGGCAGGCTTTTTCTGCTGCGGTTAATCGTTCAACGATTGCCGGATTCGAAGTCGCAGTTTCTTTAGCCGATAACATTTTCGCCAACCCGATATTCGCAAATACAGCAGTCAAAATATTATTGAAGTCGTGGGCAATGCCTCCAGCCAAGATTCCAATCGATTCCAATTTCGTGGCACGAAGACGTTCTTCATCGATTCGTCGTTGTTCGGTAGTATCTCGTGACACCACCACGGCCACGATATCTCCGGTCGTGGTCCTGAAGGGTTTGACGTGACTTTCAAACCAACGCCATTCTCCCGATTGATGATGAAGCCGACATTCCATCTGCCAATTGTGCAGTAAGCGGATATTCTTTTCAAATTCAGGATTGATAATTATTTGGTCATCCGGATGAAGGAGGTCGAGGAAATTGTACTGGCGGAATTCATGCAAATCGTACCCGAGGACATCCCCACAACTCGGGCTCAAATACAGCAAGGATCCATTAGGTCGGATTTCAAAAATTAAATCGTAGGCATGCTCGGCGATAGCTCGATAGCGTTCTTCATTATCTCGTAACGCTTCTTCGGCGCGCTTGCGTTCCAATTCACTTGCAGCGCGTACAGCAAAGACTCCAAGAATGGATTGAGCCAATTGCAAATTTCGTAGAGGGCCAGGATCCAGTGCGATAATGAGGCCAATGATGTGTCCAATGGAGTTCAGGAGGGGAATGCCAATAAAACTATTGATATTCCATTTGGCCAACAAGAGATCCAAGGGGTAATGTCGCTGCGCCTCCTGCCCCCAGGATGGCGTTTTATTGTGCAGAATGTGAGGTCCAGGTGAATTTCCCATGTCCCAGGAAAAATTATCAGTGAATTGCCCTTGAGCCCATACCGCCACCGTATGTGCCATGTTGCGATGGGTATCGGGAAACTCGGCCAGAAACGCGTATTGGACATCAAGCGCCTTGGCAAGGTCTTTGGCCAACGCGCGAAAGAACGCAGCTCCTCCAGCAGCAGGGGCACCTTGAGCAATATCACGGAGGGCTTCGTCGACACGACGTCGGTCGGTAATATCCTTGATGATCGATATGGCACCCCACTGTTTGCCTTCGATGTCGTGGAGGGGATAGCAGGAGACGGAAAACCATCCATTCAGCTTGGGTAAAGAGATTTCCACTGCCGCAGATAGGGCTCCATGCAACACCGAATCCCAGGGTGGTGGGACATCCGGGTGAAGTGTGCCGAAATACAACAGCCGGTAGTCGAGCCCGAGTACGTTCCCGTGAGTCGGTTCAAATCGGTCGCGGACAGCTTTATTTGCCCAGAGTACGGTTCCGGATTTGTCCAAGATCATGACCTCATCCGTCAGGGCATTAAATGACTGCTCCCATTCTTCGGCGGACGCACGTAGGGTCAGTTCGGCACGTTTCCGTTTGACTTCACTCGCTTCGAGTTGCGCGATCCTATTTTTCAAGACCGTCACTTCCTCGGTCAATTTTTGGTGTGTTTGATGAATTTTACTCATGGGCATTCTTGGAAAAAGGCTTGGCAGTCTCGTTGGGGCTTTCTCACCAGCCCCTTAAGGAAATACCTGCTTGTTTATCCGACGATTTTGGCAAAAAGTTCCGCAAGTTTCGGATCCAGTGCTTGTCCTGCCTCGCGCCGGATGTGTTCGCGAGCTTCGGGTACGGTAATTTGAGCGACATCCATCCCACCTGACACCAAATTGTCGAAAGTGTTGGCAATACCGACAATACGTGCAGCCAAAGGAATGGCGTCTCCTTGAAGATGATCGGGAAACCCGGTTCCGTCATATCGTTCATGGTGTGATCGAATGACAGCACGTGTTTCTTCTGGAAATGTCATTGATTGAAGCATCCGTTCTCCAATCGATGGATGGCATGTGAGGAGATCCGTCTCCTGCGTTGTGTTGGGGGAAGATCCCAAGGCCACTCGATCCTGAAGTCCGAGTTGTCCGATATCATGCAGGAGCGCACCCAATTGAATGCCCTCCTTGCCCGTGGTAGGGATTTCGATGTGTTCCAGCAACAATGTCACATAATAGTGTACGCGTTTACCATGGCGAGCTAATTCAGGATTTTTGGCGCCAAGGAGTGTTCCGAGTTTTTCTGTTGTTGATGCCGGTTCACCCTGAGGAACCCATAAGGAGCTAAACGCTTCTAAGGAGCTTCGTAGCGAATCGACGTCTCGGCGACGATCAAGCGTTTTATGAATCATGCCAAGGAGATCGTCGATATTGAACGGTTTGGTAATATAGGCGGCAACGCCGTGTTGAATAGCCTTCACTGCTGACTCAAGTGTTCCGTACCCAGTGATAATAATCACCTCGGTGTTCTGGCCTTCTTCCCGGATTTTTTCCAATACGGCCATGCCCTGCTCACCAGGGAGTTTCAAATCAAGGGTGACCAAGTCAATGTGTTGCTCTTTGAGTAAATTGAGAGCCACTTCGGCGGTATCAACTGAATAGAGATTAAAATGCGGACTCAGAACCATTTTGAGTGATTCGCGAGGGCCTTCCTCGTCTTCCACAATGAGAATGGTTGGTTGGGGAGTGTGTGAAGAGTCCATAGGGCTGATTCCCGTTTTCTAAACGGGTAAGTAAAAAATCTACGGTGGTCCTTCTCTAGGTAATAGTCAATATATACAAAGTGGATTTTGTAGCTTTTTCTCTAGGTAAAAGCAAGTAATTCTTTTTTCCAATGGTTTTGGGCAAAGCTGGAAAGGGAAATAAAAGATATGACCATGAAATTTCAGCACTGGGCCTGTTGAATATTTCACTCCAATTGCAATAAAAACTCCAGATAAGCCACGCATCGTTAGTGGGAGGGAAGGTTCAAAAAAGTTCATTGTCTGACCCGCCCAACCCAAGCGCGCCAAGACGCGCCCTTCCGCGGGCAAGGCCGCAGCTATTTTTACAAGCGGAGCGTACTCAT
>CAYMQW010000098.1:0-7271 GCA_964392595.1 uncultured Nitrospiraceae bacterium | reverse complement strand
CACACGCGGTCTGGCCTAAAAACCAGGCCATCCATTTTTTCTTTTTACTTTCCCTTCTCAATTTTGCTCCACGAATCTCGTAACGGAACAGTCCGATTAAAGACCAACCCATCCCGAGACGATTCCACCCGATCCACACAAAAGTATCCCTGCCGCTCAAATTGAAAGCGGCTGCCAAGCTTCGCTTGGCACAAACTGGGCTCCACATAGCATTGAGTGAGCCGCTCTAACGAATGTGGATTTAAACAGGCACGATAGTCTCTGCCTCCTTTGTCATTCCCCGGGTCCGGGACAAGGAACAGATGATCATACAGTCTGACTTCCGCCTGGACGGCATGAGCCGCCGAAACCCAATGCAACGTCCCCTTTACTTTTCGTGACGCTTGAGGTCCTCCACTTCGCGTCTCGGGATCGTAGGTGCAATGCACCTCTTGTATTTCTCCAGTGCCTTCATCCCTGATCACGTTGACGCATTTGATGATATAGCCATAGCGCAAACGGATCTCTTGGCCAGGGGCTAGCCGGAAAAACTTTTTGGGTGGATCTTCCCGGAAATCATCGTGTTCAATATAGAGAACTCGTGAAAACGGAATGGTTCTCTTTCCCATAGTGGCATCTTCCGGATTATTTATTGCGGAAAGCTCCTCAACTTGATCCTCTGGATAATTATCGATGACCAGACGTAACGGACGTAGCACCGCCATTACCCGCATGGCGCGCTTATTCAAATCCTCCCGAATAAAATGCTCGAGCAGCCCAATCTCGACAGTACTGTCTCGCTTGGCCACACCAATATGGTCGCAAAATTTCCGAATGGACTCCGGGGTATAGCCGCGTCTTCGCAATCCCATTAGCGTGGGAAGGCGAGGATCATCCCAACCTGTCACATGCCCTTCTTCCACTAATTCTAATAACTTCCGCTTACTCATGAGGGTATAGGTCAAATTCAGCCGTGCAAATTCAATCTGCTGGGAATGCCGGTCTACCTGACAGGCATCCAGCACCCAATCGTACAAGGGCCGATGGTCTTCAAATTCCAACGTACACAGGGAATGAGTAATGCCCTCAATCGAATCAGAGAGCGGATGGGCAAAATCATAATTGGGATAGATGCACCACGCATCTCCAGTACGATGATGGGGAACCCGGCGAATGCGATACACAATCGGATCGCGCAGATTAATATTGGACGACGCCATATCGATTTTCGCCCGAAGCACATGAGCCCCATCTGCAAACTCGCCCGCCCGCATACGCCCAAATAAATCCAGGTTTTCCTCAATCGTCCGGGATCGATACGGACTATCTTTTCCGGGATCGGTTAAGGTTCCGCGATACTCACGTATTTCGTCGGCAGTCAAACTGTCCACATAGGCCTGGCCGTGTTTGATCAGGAGCACCGCGTAGTCATACAAACGCTCGAAATAGTTCGAGGCATAAAACAGGCGATCACCCCAATCGAATCCAAGCCAACGTACATCCTCCTGAATAGATTCGACGTATTCCACATTTTCCTTCGTGGGGTTGGTATCGTCGAACCGTAAATTGCACTGCCCGCCAGGGAACTCTTCGCCAATTCCAAAGTTCAAGCACATGGATTTTGCATGACCAATATGCAGGTAACCATTTGGCTCGGGGGGAAACCGCGTTCTTACTTCACCTGCAAACTTCTTGGCCTCGACATCCTGCGCAACCACCGCACGGATGAAATCTCTTGGCGCATCAGCATTCAATTCTGTCATGTGCTTGAAACCTCATGAAATAACACGAAATTCCTGTTCTCTTCTTCATTACAATTCACTTTTCTTCCCTTTGAAGTTGCCAAACACACTCTAATGCAGCACCGCAAGTTCGGCAACAATAATGCGGTTTTGAGAAACGGGATCAACCCTCGTGGGGCTTTACATCAAATTTCCTGTTCTGCAGTCGAATCTGATTCTACACCCGGTATACAGATTTCAAAATCCAACTAAGAAGAAAGAGGCCAAAGCCACGCCGCCCCTCTGACTCCGCTTGAATCGCCAAACCGTGGAGGAACCAATCGCGTCTCAACCCGATCGGAAAATACCCACGACGGCCACAATACTGGAACGGTTTGATATACACGTTCCATGTTCGATAATCCTCCACCCAAGACGATCACTTCCGGATCGAAGATATTGATGACACTGGCCAAACCACGAGCCAACCGATGTTCGTATCGCTTCAACGTCTCTAGACACTTGGGACTTTTGCCAATAGCACGTTCAGAGATTTCTTGCGGGGTACAATGCTCCCCCGTTCTTTCGAAGTGATCACGTTCCAACCCAGGACCCGAAAGAAACGTTTCCAGACACCCACGCAAACCACAGTAGCAATCCGGGCCCGGCCGCTCATCATCCTCAGGCCAAGGGAGCGGGTTATGTCCCCATTCACCAGCAATGGCATTCGGACCTTGTATCGGTCGGCTCTCCCAACACAAACCACCTCCAACGCCGGTTCCCAAAATTGCCCCAAACACCGATCGTGTACCCCTCGCCGCACCATCGGTGGCTTCAGAAATCGTGAAGCAATCCGCATCATTAGCCACACGAACAGGACGATTCAATTGTTGCTCTAAATCGTGTTGAAGGGGGTGGCCGATGAGCCAAGTTGAATTGGCATTTTTGACCAACCCTGTTCTGGAAGAGATGGTCCCGGGAATTCCCACACCGACTGTCGCGGCTGTCGTACCGTCATGCTCTAATTCTTCAACGAGCATACCAATCGAGAGGAGCGTTGCTGAGTAATCGCCCTGTGGTGAATCCATACGACGACGAGCGAGTTCCTTCCCCGTCAAATCCAGGAGAATGGCTTCGATCTTTGTGCCCCCGACATCAACCCCTATACGCATGAGTATGTCACAGGTCCTTACTGGGAAGTGAGAGTGAGGTTAGTGATGATGGTATCGGCATCGGACTCAGAGGCAAGATTGGCCTCTACCAGAAAGATGCGTCCTTCCGAAATCTTTTCCTGGTTTACGAGATGATCCCGAATGCTCCTGCCGCGTTCCCGCGCCAAGAGTCGTAACTCACCTTCCGTGATCTGAATAGTTTCAAGCAACCGTTGGCGCATTTCCCCTAAAGAAAGGATGAGTTTCTTTGATGGGGATGATTGAGACCCCCTTGCTTCTTCAGCCGAAGGGAAATCCGCAGTCGTGTCGTTGTCCTCACCAGATTGTTCACCAACCACTGAGCGCTCTTTACCGAGGTCTTGTCCGAACTTCTCAACGTAGAGCTTCTTCACCAATCGGTCTCGATCAGTTGAGGAAAGATTCACTTCGGCCGATGACTCGGATTTCGTTTGATCGGGAAAAACCGACTCCTGTTGCCGAATTTCTTTGAAGTGATCCTCGAGTTTAACTTCCGCCATGCTCAGACCATCTTTTGTAGGCTCGGCGCCTCCGGTAATTTCTAATCGCAACCCGGGACGTTGGGAAAGAGCCGATGCCAACGTCGAAAGATTTTCTATCTGTTCCTCAGCCAATACCGCTTGCCCCACAGGAAACTTCATCACCGCGAAGTCATCGCCCCCCCCCAACAATCCCCCAATCATGGCAAAAGGCGACGTGGCGGCCTTGGTAATAAGATTCACAAGGGTTTGTAGCACCAATTGCCCATAACTAAATTCAGGATTATTCAAATCACCCCGCACTGGCAAATCAATATCGATTCGGCCATCTCGATCCTTCAACAAGGCCAACGCCAAGGGAACCGGCAAGGATGGCGCATCAGGACTGTCCGTCGCATCACCTAACGTTAATTAATCGATGTGAACCTTATTCTCGCCAATCAAAAAAAATGCAGACACACTATAATCCAAATTTATCGAGAGCTTGCCCCTGGTGATGGGGTATCCCATAAATTTTCCCGCATAGGGTGACACCGTGGTTAAATCGAGATTCTGAAATGCCAAGGTCAAATCCGTGTAGAGATCATCCTGCAACGGATTGACTTTCCCCTGAATCTTGAGCATGGCGACATTATCCACTCGTCCTTCAAACGAGACATCCGCTTTCGACAACTCTTTCGAAGAGAGCCCCTGGATGGTTCCCGTAAAGTTTTGAATCCCGGTCACGACATTGGGATCAATGGCCTGATCAGTAAAGTCAATCGACGCGTTGTTAATCTTTACCGTATCGATTGTATTGAGCGGTGACGACTCCGCATCTTCTTCGCCGTCACTGGAAGGTTCCTGATTTTTCTCTCCTCCCTCTGCCTCCAATGCCGTTTCCTCGATATCGGATTCACTCGGCTGGGACCCTGGCGGCGAGAACAATCGTGAAACATTGAAAATACCGTCTTTACTTTGCACGACTTTGGCATAGGGAAGCGTCACGACAATCTCGCGTAAGCCCACACGGGCTGGCTGAGAATCCACGACCATTCCCTGAAAGGCTAATTGTTCCCATTTCAAAAATTCTTCAGAAGTTGCGGCATCGACGGTCAAATCCCCGGAAAACCGAACCGTCGAGTCCTTTTCTCCTTTAGCCTGAAAGGTGGTATGGCCTTTCGCAGATAAAGCCCCGCGCTTAATTTAAAACTGAACAACGGGTTCAAGGTATGGTTGAAACGGTGCAAAGGCCAAGTCTGAAAGATCCAGCTTCAGGTCCACGGCCGGTGGCTCCGGAGTCACTTGTCCACTCACAGTCAATTGGCCCGATTGGTTGAACGTGAAACCCAATTCCAGCGCAATTGGTTTGCTCATATCCGTGGTAACATTTTGAACTTGCAGCCCGAAGTTTTCGATAAGGAAGGGGTCCGGAGTGCTAGGCTGCCGATCTTCGAACCGAATCACATATTCCTCCAAAGAAATTTTCTTGATCGTGGCGGACCACGGCGATTCTTCCGACTCGGTGACCTGTGGCGGATTGGATTCAGTATCATCAGGAATCGCGGATTCTTCCTGCCTAACAAACAACGATTGGTAATTCACCGTTCCGTCCTGGTTGATCCATCCCCGCACCTCAGTTCCACGGGATTGAATTGAATCCACGGAAACCCGCCGAATCCCTACGTTAGCCTCAATCCCTCTGATGGAAAAAGACGGCACCACGATCAATTCATCAAGCTGACCCTTTTCGCGAATCGCAAAGTTCCGCAATGTGATGGTTCCCTTATCCAACACCCCCCCCCCCCCATGAGTTCTTGCCCCATATCCACGTCATACGCCATTTCAAAATCCAACAGGCCTTGAGTAATTTTAACTAGACTCGGACCGAAGGCCGGTTATTTCTACATGGCCTTGCGAGCGAATGGGGTCGAGGGCCACATTGCCCTGCCACTGCAGCCGTTCGCCCTCTCCCAATTCTGCGGCCACAAAGTAGGAATTTTGACTCCCGGGACCCGTGCTGAAAGTTCTCGATGTAATCCGAATCGGCACGATGTCAGCGACAAAGGGCTTGGGCCTGGATTTATCGCGAAACTCCAAGGCGCCCTGCTCAATAGAAAGCAGACCGATATCAAAAAGGATTGGCTTGTGTCCAGATGGATCGCCAATAGGCTCTTCTGTCTCGTGAATGGAAGGCTCAGCAGAATTTTCTTGGCTCCCAAGTTTGGCAAGGTTGAGCCGTCCATCTTCAAGGATTTTAGCCAGTCCAAAGGGAAGACCCAGGCGAATGATATCAAATCGATACGCATCGGCCAAAACGGATGTCGCCTCGAAATTCACAAACAATTGTTCAAAGCCAACCAGAGACGATCCGTCCGTTTCTTGAATTTCAAATTCCTCGAGCTTAAGCTTAATGGCAAATGGATCGAATGCGATATTTCTTAAAATCACGCGACGTTCAAGTATTTTTGAGACTTCCGGCACGCCATATTTTTTCACGGCCCAGGGGACACCGAGGAAACCAACGCAGGCATACAGTGCGATCAGGTCCAAGGCAATAAAGACCAGAATTCTGAGAACCTTAAAAACGCGCATGGTGCACCGTTATACCAGGTTTGACTCATCTCGGGAAATCAAGACTTGAGGGAAGGGGGAGGAAATTTTATGAGAAAATTTTGGAGAGGGATGAGGCACTCAACAAAACTGGTCAAAGGCTCAATCGCGAAAAAAAGACAGACAAAAAACCTTAATCAAATATCACTGTCTTTTTCCCATACACCAACACTCGATGCTCAACGTATAGTCGAACGGCTCTGGCCAGAACAACCGTTTCGAGGTCCCGGCCTTTACGAATCAAATCTTCAATGCTATCTCGATGCCCAATCCGCATAACATCCTGTTCAATGATGGGACCTTCATCGAGATCTTCGGTAGCATAATGCGCCGTCGCGCCAATAGTTTTCACCCCACGTTCATAGGCCTGATGATAGGGCCGCGCCCCAATAAACGCCGGCAGGAATGAATGATGGATATTAATCACTGGACATCAGACTGTGTCCAAAAACGTATTGCTCAAAATCTGCATATACCGAGCCATGACCACGACATCGACTTGATGGCGGCGCAGCTCTTCCAACACCTGCTGCTCCTGTTCGGTTTTCTTTCCAGAAGTTACCGAAAAATGGCAATACGGAATCTCAAAGAGATCCGCCCAAAATTGACAATCAGGGTGATTCGAAATCATGACCGGAATATCGACTGCCAACTCGCCTCGACGCTGCCGTTACAACAAATCCACCAAGCAATGCTCGTACTTGGAAACCATCAACCCAACACGAAGCCGTTTGTCCGAAAAATACAACGCCAAGGTCATCCCGAAGATTTTGGCGATCGGTGCGAATGAGGCATGAATGTCCTCACTAGGCAATTGAAATTCGGCGAGCTCAAACACCGTGCACATCAAAAAGTCACCGGTCTCGCGGTCGGTATGATGATCCGAATCCACGATGTTCCCTCCAAAGTCATGGAGAAAGCTCGCCACCCGCACAACGATTCCCCTCTGGTCTTTGCAGCGAATTAACAAAATGTCTGACAGTTTGGTGTCCACTGATTTTTCCAAGGCAATCTCATTCCGGAAAGATCATTGTAGTCAATCTTGAAATCACGTGCACATGTCAGAATGATTGCCTCATTTTCCTTTTTCACATCTCTCAATTTACGGTGCAAGGCATCACAGGCTTTATCCTAGAAACGGCATTAGCCGTGCGATGGCGAGTCGGCTGCCTGCCTTAGTTAGACCATTTTTCAATTTCCCTTTGAGCACCGAGGGCACTTGCAATGCATTCAGCCCAAAGAGAATTCATCTTCCCATTTGGATGTCCTTCACCTAGCACCTTCAATTCAGGCGTTAGTGGGAATACACA
>CAYMQW010000097.1:1715-7292 GCA_964392595.1 uncultured Nitrospiraceae bacterium | reverse complement strand
CTGGACATATTCTTGAAGAATTTATCGCGCAATACTTCATCCGCCGCTCGTAAGGCAATCATCAGATCTTCTTTGCTCACCTCACGTAGCAGTTCCTGCATACCACGATCATCCACATATTCCAGGTCTTCAAAGACAAACATCTTCGCCCGTATTTCTTCGGTCAGTTTTTCATCGCGGGATTCCATTGACGAGAGAATGGTATCCTTCACTTCCTTGCCAACGGAATTCAGGACTTCCGCCACCATGCCGGCGCCGCCCACTGGCACCGCATTCCGGCCCACACCAATCCGCAATTCTTCTTCAATGACGGTATTCAATTCTTCCAGTACGCTCGGCAAGACATCCTCCGTAGACGCCAGCCGATAGACAATTTCTTCACGTTTTTTCGCGGGTAACAACCCGAGTACTTGCCCTGCCTGATCGGCATCCAAGTTGGCCAGGATTAAGGCACCGGTTTGAGGATGTTCGTGCGTCAGCATATTGGTAATTGACGCGGCATCAAGTACCTTGAGCGCTTCAAAACCCGCATTTTCAGACGTGCTCAAGGAGGCTAAGATTCGGCGGGCTTTATCCCGACCCAACGCTTTATTCAACACCTTGGACAGAAAGGTTTTGCCTTCAACGGATAGCCCTGAGGTCGAAGCCAGCTTGGTAAATTCCAACATGACCTGGGAGTGGTCATCAGCGCCCACACTGGCCATGCCGCCCATCTCCTGACCCACCTGGCGAATATCCTTGGGGTCAAGCATTTTCATGACTTCGACCGCGGGCAGTTCCCCCATGGCTAATAAGAGGATCGCGGATTTTTCAGAACCCGATAAAGTGTGGGCCATTATTTTACCTCAGCCACCGTCTCGGCCTCAGATTGGTTCTCTTCCTTGATCCATTCCCGAATGACATAGGCCGCAGCTTGTGGATTGGCAACGGCCAGTTTCAGGGCTTTTTGCTCAGGAGTGTCCACTTTTACTTTTATTACTTCTTCCTCCTCTATCTCAGCAACCGTCGCCGGCAACCTGGAGGGCAAAGCCTCAGCCGTTGCGGACACTGGCGGTGCAAACACGTTTTTGACCAACGGCTTCACCACGAGCAACAACACGGACAGGCCCAGCAACAAGAAGACGATTGGCTTGAGGTATCCGCCCCACACGTGCAGGAAATCTTCCACGGCATGAATCGTCGATTGTTCTTCAGCCTCGGGGGTGGCAGTTTCAAAGGGATGATTCACGACCTCAATTTGATCTCCTCGGTCTTCTGAAAACCCGACAGCTTTTTTAATACTCTTCTCCAATTTCGCCATTTCTTCTTCCCCTCGTGGCACATACTGAGAGGTGGTGTCTCCGGATTCCTCGTTCACAACGTTCTCATAGGTTCCATCCACTAATACGGCCACGGAAAGGTGTTTGATGGTCCCGCTCGGCTCAATCACTTTGCTGACTTTTCGATTGATCTCATAATTGATGGTTTCGGATTTTCGCTTGGCTTCTTTGTTGCTATTGTTCCCTTCGGGGGGATCTTCGTTTGGTAGATTCGACCGGGTACCGGGAACCCCGGAAGGCCCATCGTTTCCTGATACCTTTTCCTGACTCCGTTGTTCACTTCTCACGACCTGCACTTCAGGATCAAATTGCTCTTCTGTCACCTCCACCTGTCGAAAATCCAGTGACGCGGTAATGCGAACGACCGACTTGTCCGGGCCCAAGACCTGATCCAACATCGTTTGCACTCGACGTTCAAAATCCGTTTCGATCGCTCGTTGCATCTCCAACTGCGACCCGCTCAATTCCACGAGTCCCTCCTGTTTAGGTCGGCTCAAGACATGGCCACGACTATCCACAACCGTCACCTGCGACAGATCCAGCCCCTCCACACTACTTGCCACCAAATGCACAATTCCCTCGACCTGGGCCTTGCTCAAGGTACCTCCACGCCTGGGCGTCACGACGATGGCAGCTCGGGCCGGCTCTTGAGTCTTCGAAAATAATCGACGTTCGGGAATCACGATATGAACCCGAGCTCGTTTCACAGCCGGCATCTGCCCAATGGTCCGAGCTAATTCACCTTGTAGGGCACGACGGAAGTTAATCTTTTGGGCAAACTCCCCCACTCCCAGGCTCGTTCGATCGAAAATTTCAAATCCCACGCCACTGGCCTCCGGCAAACCTTCACCAGCCATTTGCATGCGCAATTCATGAACCCGATCATTGGGTACGAGAAGGGTATTCCCGTTGCCCACCATTGAAAAAGGAATTTGTTGGGCTTCCAGACGACCGACAATGGCTTGGATATCAGCCTCCTCGAGGTTCGAGAACAACACGGTCATGTCCGGCTCACGCCCCATAAGCATGAGCACGGGAATCGCGGCCAGACCTAACGCCAACAGGGCCACCAATCCCATCCGCTGAATAGAGGTGAGTTGCTGAAAATTGTGTTTGGCGTTATCCAGGATTGATGAGACGCCTTCTTCGTTCGCAGCCATTGCTTAATCCTTGAATCGTTGCTCGTCGCTGGTCGCTAGTATTTTAAAAATCGTTGACATTTTTTTCGAACGACTAGCGACAAGCAACCAGCGACTGTGGTTTAAAGCTGTAATCGTGCGACTTCTTGATACGCATCAAGCAGTTTGTTTCGCACTTGCATCATCAACTGAAATGACAATCCGGCCTTTTCGCCGGCGATGATGGCTTGATGAATGTTCATGTTTTCGCCACGCGCCACAGCATCTTCCAGGCGTCCCGCCTCATGCTGAGTCTGATTCACATTGTCGATGGCGCCTTTCAATAATTCCACAAAACCTTGTGACTCCACTTGCCGCCCAGGTGTGACCACCCCGCGCTCATTAATCCCGGCCAGGGATTCAAACCCTCGAATTGTGAGATCATCCATGGAAACTCCCTATCTTCATTTCAACAGTGACTGTGGAACAATCGTAATGCGTAATGCGTGATGCGTAACAATGGAAGCCGTCCCCCCTTACGGTTTACGCTTCACGGATCACGTGTATTATCGAGCCAAGTCTAAAACCCTCAATGTCATGGTTTTCCCAGCATCCAACACTGCGAGGTTCGCTTCATAGGATCGTGAGGTGGACAACAGATTGGTCATTTCCTCTATAGCATTCACGTTGGGCATGGCCACAAACCCTTTGTCATCGGCATCTGGATGTTTGGGATCGTACACTTGCCGTGGAGGCCGTTGATCCTCAATGATCCTCGAGATCCGCACGCCACTCGGCTCGACCACACCTCCAAATGCTACCGAAAAAGCCTGGTTGAAGGGTGAGCCCTGCTGGGTAGATTGAAACACCACGTCTCGACGAGTATATGGACCACCATCCGTAGAACGCGTGGACCCCGCATTCGCCAGATTTCCGGCAATAATGTTCAGTCGTTGACGCTGCGCACTGAGCGCGGATCCGACCACCGAAAATAATCGATCAATATTCATGATGCCTCCTTGGTTCATTGCTCGTTGCTAGTAGAACAAGATGCCAGCGACGAGCAACTAGCTACAGGTTAATTCTATCGCCCTTCATTAATCGCGCTTCGCCATGCATCGAACTCGCCGGCTAAAAATTGCGACACCGCCATGTACAGAAGATTGTTTTCCGCCATGAGCGTCAGTTCTTCCTCGAGGTTGACGGTATTTTTATCGGCTCCCCCTCCATTGAGGGGCGTCGTCACTGAAAGAAATGAACGATCACCCTCATTGATTACCGGCAAATGTCGAGCATGCGTTTTTATGGGTTGAAGAGGGCCATTTCCTTGAACCGCAGCCTGCAAAGCCTTGTGAAACGGTAAACGCAGGGCGCGATACCCGGGAGTTTCTTCGTTAGCAATGTTCGCGGCGACGGTTTCATGAATCGCGCCTCGTACCTCGAGCGACTGTTCAAAGAGCTTGGTTCCCCCATCCCAGGGCGTAATGACCATGGCGTTCCCCTCCCTACCGGGAATGTTGAAAAAGGGCGTCAGCGGCGTTCTCGGCCCTTTGTCGTGCTCACGTACTATGAGTACGCTCCGCGCGTCAAAGTGCCTGCGGCCTTGCTGAGCGCACCTTTTTGAACATCCCCTCTTGCACTTTCCGTTTCATAAACGGTCCCCTACCAGAAAGTTAGCAACCTTAGTGCCAATCTTTCTTGCTATCGACTATTTGACTTATGCTGAGTTTTCTATCCTGTCACGACCCTCACCAGGAACAATCGATCGGGCTATTGTTGCCGATCAGCAATCCTTGCCTATTCCATGATGCGTGAACCGTGACGCGTAATGCGAAAAAAAACGAGATACGCTTCACGCTTCACGCATGACGCATCACGTCCCCTAAACGTGGATCCCTAATTGACGATACTCCCGCAACTTATTTCGCATGGTCCGAATACTGATACCCAACTCCTTTGCGGCATGCGTACGGTTTCCCCCATGACGTTCCAATGTTCGCAAAATCAAATCCCGCTCCATCTCCCAGATAGAGCCCGTGGGCTCAACAGGCAGCGTGACCTGCGGGGCTTCTGCATCAAAAGCAAAATGCTCAATCCGTAAAGGTCCCCGATCTGCTAACAACACCGCTCGTTCAATGGCGTTCTCCAATTCGCGGACGTTGCCACGCCAAGGACGGGATTTCAAACAGGCAAGAGCTTCCGGGGTTATCCCACCGCCGGGTCGCTGATTTCTTTTAAACGATCGCTCCGCCAGATATTCAGCAAGCAAAATAATATCCTCTGGGCGTTCACGTAGCGGAGGAAGGGTCACGGGCATGACACTCAATCGATAGTACAAGTCTTCGCGAAAGTTCCCTGCTTGAACTTCTTGATGTAAATGTCGATTGGTGGTGACCAACACGCGGATATCAATTGAAATCGGCTGGCGTGCGCCAAGCCGGTCCACTTCGCGTTCCTGGAGAACCCGAAGCAGTTTCGCTTGCAGGCCTATACTCATTTCCGCGATTTCATCCAAGAGCAGCGTACCCTGATGCGCCAATTCGAATTTTCCGCTCCGACGAGCCAGGGCCCCGGTAAAGGCGCCTTTTTCAAAGCCGAACAACTCACTCTCCAACAACCCATCCGGTAAGGCTGCGCAATTCACAGCCACAAACGGCCGGTTGGCCCGTGGGCTGATGCTATGCACGTATCGAGCCAAGACTTCTTTGCCTGTTCCACTTTCTCCCTGAATCAACACGGTGGCATTACTGGGTGCCACGGCCTCAAGCATCTTCAGAATTTGGCGGACTCGCTCATTACAGGTGAGAAACCCGACGGATGGATCTTTCTCCTCATGAGGTGACCCCATGCCGTCAGAATCAAATGTTTCATGACGTATTCGGGAAATCATGCTTTCCAATTGCTGAAATGGGAATGGTTTCTGAAGATAATCCGCTGCGCCCAGTTTCAACGCCTGCACCGCCGTCTCAACCGTACTGTAGGCTGTCATCAGCACCACCGGGACCAGATTCCCTCCTGCCCGAATCTCACGCAACATTTCGATTCCGCCTTTTCCCGGCATGTTGACATCGGCAATCACCAACCACGCTGGCTGTTTTTCTAAACACTCTAAGGCCTCGTAGCCATCATGGGCGAGCACC
>CAYMQW010000097.1:0-1705 GCA_964392595.1 uncultured Nitrospiraceae bacterium | reverse complement strand
ATAGCCCTGTCCCCCGAGAGACTTGGATAAGGCCAACCGCATGTTCGAATCATCTTCGACCACGAGGATGGCCGATTCGTCATACTCACTCAATTCCTTCATGACCTCTCCCTTTCTTGGGGTTCGCGCAAGAATAACTTCCCTTTTTGGGGTGCTGAGACGTCTGTCTGGCAAGGCGCAAGGACTGCGCATACTCCTCTGTATGGAAAGGACGAGCAACGCCCCCAGACAGGATGTATCGACACCCAAACAGGGGAAGTCATTTTTGCGCAAGCCCCTGAGGAACCCACAACGCCATGGTCGTTCCTTCTCCCGGTGTACTCGTCCATTCCACCCATCCCTGATGGACATCCATAATCTGGCGCACAATAGCTAATCCTAAACCCGTCCCCCCTCTTCGCTTTGAGAAAAATGGCTCAAACATGCGTTCCTGATCTTCTTCTCGTATTCCACGCCCGAAGTCTCGTACACTCAGGACCACCGCTTCGCGAGCCGGAAGATCAGCCTTGCTCCCAGACAAGCTGGGAGAAGAGGAATCAATGGAGGCCCATCGACTCGAAATCTCAACAACCCCATTTTCCGATGATGCTTGGATGGCATTGAGAAGCAGATTCAGTAAAGCCTGTTTCAAGAGAGGTTCATCGACACAGACCATCCGTGGGGACGTCTGAAGATTCTCGCGCACCGAAATCGACCGTTCCCGAATTGCGTGCATGGCCATCATGATTCCATCATGAACGATCGAATCAAGACTCACGGCTTGAGAATGTGGACCCAGGTTCTTTGTCATGACCAACAGATTGGACAACACGTGATCAAGGCTTCGCACCACCGTGGCGATTTGTTTCGCCAATGCTTGCCGCTCGGAATCTTCTTGAATGGACGTACCCAACAACGAGGCAAATAATTCGATGCTCCCTAAGGGGTTGCGTATTTCATGGGCAATCGTGCCAATCATTTCTCCCATGACCGCAAGACGTTGCTGATTGGCGAGTTGGTCTTGAAGCGTCCTCACCAAGGTCATGTCTTTGATCAGCCGAATCACCTCTTTTCCTTGGTGCCCTGGGGTGGGAATGACTTGGTCATAACAGGTGAGGAAACGGTCGCGATGTCGGATCGAAGAACACGGCACCGCCGGCACCCCACTGCTGATCCACATGTGGTCAAGCGAGACGCCCAACATTTTCTCTCGCGTTGTTCCCAGCAGTTCCGCCGCCATATTGTTCACAACTGTCACGCAACCTGTGGCAGTCGTGATGATCACTCCTACTTCAAGATTTCCAATCAACATTTCACGTTGTTGTTTTAAACGGGTGTTTTCTTGAAGCTTGGAGTCCAGGGCAAGGGTGCTCGCCCGAAGCTCCGACTCCATGTCTTGCAATGAAGCAGGATTCGAGTCCCGAATGTCGGTTTTCATCACACCAATTTCCTGGCCCAAACGGGGAACCACAAGTGTCGCGGCTCTACTTTTTGTTTTCCTCACGAGTCTCCTTTGTGGCAACAAAACGCAACTGCATATTCTGCGCAGCCGCAGCCGATCGAATGGCTGAACCAAAGGCTCCGGCAAGTTCTTGGGACGTGGCCAATTGAGCGAGCAATTGCTGCGATTCATCAACCTGTCCCTGCGCCCGGTAACTCACGGCCAGACGGTATTGAGCCCACACCCGACGATCGGAGGGTTCGAGCATCTCGACTAATTGGGTAT
>CAYMQW010000096.1:0-7302 GCA_964392595.1 uncultured Nitrospiraceae bacterium | reverse complement strand
GGCCCGAAGATTGGATGCGAGATTGGTCAAGTTATTTTCTCGCGGGTCCTAAGACCCGTTGACTTACTTTTTTCGAAAACTATCTGTTTGGGTTAAGAAATCTGGAATTCACACTAGGGGGTAGCATTCATTCGGATTCGACTACTGAACCAGGTTCCGACTTCAGAGATCTTCGGAATCAGAATTGAGAGCCCAAATAGCCACAACCAAAATGAAGAGAAAAAGGTAGACACCACACAGGGAATCATCACGACAGGTTGATTCATGGCGGCCAAGAGATGGAGCAGATGCCCTCCTGCCGATTGGACTGATCCCTGAGTCATTTGAAAACCTTCCAATACAAAGCCCACGCCTAAAAGCCCGCATATCACAACGACGGTAGCCAGTAACAGACCCAAGAAAAAGCACAAGTAGGTTCCTACCTGATCGATAATGAGTGCGCTACAGGTACTCCAAGCTGTTTTTTGTCGACGGATCCATGCCATTAACAGACGCGTCTTATACAGCGCCAGGTAATCAGCCAGAAGATTCATCACAAAAGGAATGACCAATACCCAGAATAGGTATTCCGACGGCGAGAAGCCAAAGCCGGAATCTTGAATCCTTTGACCAAAGTTCGATAACGAATTTTGATATAGATGAAAAAGACTGTCGGTGCCTACGACACTCAGCATGGTCAAGATACAGACAGCCACACTAATCAATGACGCCAGACAGGATCTGCGAAAGCATCGCCAGGAAAAGTGTTGTTCACAGAACAGTCCGTCAAACACATTGACGATCGAGCTGGAAGCCTGGCCTCCTACCGAGACGATCAATCGCCCCAAGCGCTTTGGAAAAGCCCAAGAGGAAGTGTTCTGGTCTTGCATGAACATACTTTTTTTGAGGCTGATCATAACGTTGCCTTGAGCTACTTTCCTCTGCTTGCCTATAGTGTTTTTACTTTCTGACGAGATTCTTCCCCCAACCTCACGCCTTCGCCGAAGCGCTCCCGGCCTTCGTAGCCACTTCGGTGGAGTAGGCTCGGCACGCAGGCAGGTCTCCCCAAAGGGCCAAGGGAGAAGTGAGATCTACTTTTGGGAGGACAACAGTATTTCGGCTGAAAAATGAAAGAACCTGAAGGGGAAACAGGTAAGCCTTGGATAGGGGCCTACGCCTTATGACGTATGGTGTAAACTCGTATAAGAAAGAAAAACACAACTATCCAAAACTTTAAGGAAATAGAACAAAAGAGAAGAAAAAAGGCAGGACTTCCGTTAAAAAAGAAGGCGTGATGGGTTATCAGAAAACTATTTTCCTCCTGGGGCCACGAGGACACCGATCGTATTGGTTGGTTTCTGTTTTTGATTAAATGCTTTTTCATATTGAACCATAGCGTTACTCGCTGATCGGCCATGTAGGTTCACCACTGGATCTAAATTTTCTGAAGCTGCGGGATGAAGAATTTGGCTGTGTTTTGCCCAACTCACGGAATTCCCAAAGCTCGGATGTAGCACGACCGGACTTGGGGCACACCCTATGAGAAATACCAAGAGAAACACCACCACAGTCATTAGAAGCCGG
Source organism: uncultured Nitrospiraceae bacterium (assembly GCA_964392595.1). Lineage (GTDB taxonomy): Bacteria > Nitrospirota > Nitrospiria > Nitrospirales > UBA8639 > Nitronereus. The sequence goes on along the minus strand of CAYMQW010000096.1, from coordinate 5,739 downwards.
TAGGTTTTCATTCTTCTTTCTCTTGAGGAACTAAATGGCCAAGCTTACCATCAAACATGGTTTCCGGTTCCACATCAAAATTTTCTGATAAATCAGTGGTTTCAAACATGGAGAACGGACGCTGTTCTAACTCACCAAGAATGTAAAACGTAAAATCGTCTGGCTCCACAAAGCCATCGGTCGGCAAAGAATGTTTTTTCGTATTGAGCGGTTTCACGATATGGGGAGTGACAATGATGATCAATTCGGTTTCATTTTTCTCAAATTGACTACTTCGGAATAGCATTCCTAGTATTGGAATATCCCCGAGAAAAGGATATTTCGATAGACTTTCTCTCACGTTGTCTTGAATTAACCCAGCAATCGCAAAACTTTGTCCATCGGCCAATTCGATAACGGTGGACACTCGTCTTGTGAGAAACGCAGGCACTCCAACCACCGTTCCTCGAGAATCATCGATTTCAGAAAATTCTGGCGTCACTTGCATGCTAATTTTATCGGGGCTCAACACGGTGGGTTTAAACGTCACTGCCACGCCAAATTGCTTAAATTCAATGGAGTTGGTCCCTAACGCTCCAGAGATTAAAATAGGGACTTCTCCCCCAGCCAGAAACGTGGCTTCTTGTCCACTGGTAGTCACCAAGTTAGGCTCAGCTAGAATTTTCACCAAACCCTGCGTCTTCAGGGCATCTAAAAAACCTATCCAAGCCATATTTCCACCTTGAATCTGGAAGATAGCATTTATGGCAGCACTAATCGTAGTGCTAAATAATCCATCTTTCAGCTTCGTACTGGTGAGCCCACCTAATTGGCTGATCCCGAAATCATTTCCACTGATCACTGTCAGATTAATCCCTAACCGTTTGGCCAGACTCCGATTCATTTCGGCAATTCGTACTTCAATCATCACTTGGTGGTTGCCTCCCACCTGAAGAAGGTTAAGGACCTTTTTAGGAGCAAACGCTTCGGCCAGAACCAAGACATGCGTAAGATTTATCGCGGTTGTGACAGTACCAGAAAGAGCGATGTAGTCTTGGTTTGCGGTAATCTGAATATCTTTTTCATTCAATAGCTCATAGATTTGTTCTTTCAGCCAGGTTAATCCTAGAACCACTCTCAACTCATACATTTTCAAAACCTGTTCGTCCTGATCCCACAGCGTTAAATTCGTTTCCCCAACCTGCTTTCCCACCAGGTAGATCTGAGTTGGCGAAAGAACCAGTGCATCAGCAAATTTCGGATCAGCCAATGAGGCCCGACGAATCTGTTTAGGACTATTGATAATCCGAGATTTTCCCACCTCTATTTCTAAACGAGGATGGGATACTTCCAGACTCCACGCAGGCACAGCGATACCACAGGACAGCAGCAAGACAACAGTGTAAAACAACACGGGTATGATCCGAGAATGACTATTCATTTGAAATGGATTGGCCCCGAAAGAAGATGAGTGAGGATAGTTGGGTCCACGATTAAAACTCGACTTCATTTACACTAATTCCTTTAATGACATCAACTTTGACAGGTGGGGAAGTCTCCATGTCAACCTGCAATAAATTTATGATTTTCTTTGGGGCATAGGCCTCTGCGATGGCCAACACTTCTTTTAACCTCGCGGAGGATGTCACCTTTCCCGATAATGTCACAAAATCGTGGCTGGCCTCAATCCGGATGTTTTGCTCATCAGGAAGAAGATGCTGAAGTTGCAGTCGCAGACGTTCCAAGTCTGGGGTAATTTCAATGTTAAAGATGGTTAAGACCCGACCCTTCTCATCCCATAACGTTAAATTCGTTTCGCCGACTTTCTTCCCCACCACATAGAGTTGCTTCGGTGACAGGACAACCGTATCGGCTACATCAGGGTTGGCAATGGACGCACGTATAATCGGGACCAATGTTTCAATGACTTGAGATTTGCCGGCTACCAGCGTCAATTTTTCCGTTTTATACACGGGTGAGTTCGTGAGCGAGACTTCGGCAAAGGTCCTATCGGGTCCCCAACACAGTATGGTCGCCAGCACCAAAGGGAGTGACCATAAGAATTTCTCGCCTTTCATTCTCTTAAAGCCACTCATATGATTCCTCCCTATTCAAAATCCGTAAACGCTTCCTCACCTGGTACCCTGAGTGGGAAATTCATTAACATAATTTGTTCGCCCCGAGCCCGTCGAAGTCAAGGAATTGAGAACCTCTGTTTAGAGGTTACTGAACCTTTTATGACTTCCACCGTATGTTTTTTCTTTTTCGTTGTCCTTCTCCTTCTCTTGGTTGGCAACTGATAAGATTTCAATAAGGATTCTGCGGTAGCCCCTTTTGTCAGAACTTCGTCAGGATTCAATGAACTCCGCAGGACAAGGCGCAACTGGCCTCTGGTCGAAGCCAAGGTCAATTTCTCCGATTCCTGGGGTGTCACTTCAAGAGTCATGATGGACACAGGTTGGGCCTTGCCATCCTCCCCCTGCATTTGCATCTGTGTTCCGGCAGCGAGAACTCGCACATTTTCGATGACGGTTTTTGTGATCGTTAAAGATCCTTTTTTAGGAGGTTTCATCGTGACCAGGACATCAACATGGCTACCGGGTTGAATAAATCCAGCCACGGCCACTACCTGATCCACCTTGACCGCCATAGCCCGTTTTTTTGGATCTAAGATCGCATCAACGCCTGCCCTGACTCCTCTTGGTGCCAAATGATCCTCCAAAAGGGGTTGTTGATTTTGCAAATTCACAGCCAATACACGCCCGACGACTGAGGCGATACTTGAGAATTGCCCATTTGATTCGTCCTCCACGATTACGAGGTTCTGATTGAGCAACTGTTCTTTGGGTTGGAGTATCAACATTTTATCTGTCAAGGTCGTTCCCCAAGACAAAGGGAATTTTGCCACGACAATTTCTTCTACTTTCTTTGCTGGTGCTTTTGGGGAAGAAGAATTCATCGAACCCCAGATTAACAACCCACTCACGGCAACAATGATCAATGCCAGTACAAGTAATAGTATAGGCCCAATGCGAACCATGACTAGCTAGACCATCCCTGATAAAGATTAATTTGAAACAATGCACAGGCCATTTTAACAGTGCAGATCCCTAACCGCGTATGAGAATCATTGAAGGTTTCCATGAGGGCTTCTGATTACTGCAAACGTAAACACTACAACTTTTAGAAACGGACCGGGCATAAACCGTTTTCCCTGTTTTCTATTCTGCCGTTCCCAACGGACCCGATTATGCATTGTCAAATTTCCAAACCTTTGAGTATGTGACACCTTTTTTTGTTGGGCCGTCAAGGGGATTAAGGCTTCTGCTCCTTCGTTTTCTGAACAAAAACGTTAAGCAGTTTTGATAATGCGGAGGGAGTGGATGGTGCCACACCGCGAAGTGTTGGTTGAACCAATTGACGAAGGCTTTTCGATAATCTTGACCTTGGAGCCAATTCAACGATTGGTGTCCCTTCGTTGATAGCCCGACAAGCCAGATCATAATCATTCGGAAGGAGCTTCGCTTGTTTAATCTTGAGAAATTCCTCTGTTTGTTTGAGTGAAGCATTCGAGCGTGGAGTAAAGCGATTAAAAACGACAACAACTTCACATCCAACAATGTCCAATTTTTGAATCTCATCCAAGAGTTCCTTTGCCCGACGGAGTACAGGGGCAGCCATGGTGGACACCACAAAAATGCGTACGGACCGTTCAAGAATTGAGCGATTACTCTCCCCAAGCTTTTGGCCGCAATCAACAATCAAAAAATCAAAAAGGGAACCAAGTAGATCCCCGGTCTCCCCCATTATTTCCGGTTGAATAGCCACGATTTCCTTCTCAACACTTCCCAAGGGAAGAACAGAAATGCCCGATGAATGAGTCGAAATCAAACTTTGGAGGAATACAGTATCGAAGTTTGATTTTTGGGCAAGGTCAGATAACCCATGTTCCGGATTCATATCAAGGAATAGGGGGATCTCACCATCTTGAAAATTCAGGTCCATCAGAAGATTGGATTTTTCTTTAAGGGCCTGTTGGAGGGTCAGCGCAAAATTCACCGTGACAGTAGTGGTACCCACTCCTCCCTTCGCACCAAGCACACTAATAATTTTCCCCTGTTGACCAGGGGTCGTCTGGTGACGCTGTCTGGATCGAACCTTATATTGCCCTAGAGCCTTTTCAACTTGTTCTGGCTTAATGGGTTGCGGGAGAAATTCACGCACTCCGGCATGAATGACTTCCAATAGTACTTCGACATCTATCTGTGCCGCAGTCAGAAATATCTCAATATCAGGAGAGGCTCGCCGAAGATCCTGAATGTAAGCAAACGTTTTGTCTTTTTCTCCGTCAAGGAGCTCAAGGATCAAGAGATCTGGTGGATTCGAATCTTTCCAATCCTTTAAACGAAACTCACTGTGGGAGGCTAATAACCCCTCAAGCTGAGCTCGCAAAGAATAACTCGCAATTTCAAGATCAACGCTAGTAATTTTAGCCATAGAAATGCAGATTTCTGGAAAAAGGACTTTTCGAGTAAATCATTTATGCAAGGATGGAGATTCTCAATTCCCCAGTGACTCAGCACTAAATAGATCCATTAACTTTTTGCACCAAAGATGCTGGTAGTTCCCCCAACATACAAGAAGTGCCCTCTGAAATCTATGTACCTACTCCTAATGGTTCGGGAGAGTCAATACGGAAATTTCCGATAGCCCATCCACTTAGAACCCAGTCTTAAATAGAGAAACAGTCATATTGATACAATCTTTCCACAATCCCTATTTGATGGTTCTGCGGTTAACTGCGGTTGAGGCAGTTGCGACTATGCAGGCATGGGTCGTCCCGAGTATCCGAAGGACCTGCGGGGGTTCCGGCCACGCTTCACCCCACCCAGGCTTGCCTTGGATATTTGGTGCAGAGTCGCTGGGTTGTGCGATCTGGTTCACCGGAGTCAACCGTAGAACCATCCCTGTTTTTTTGCTTAAAAATATTGGGCAGACATACGCCTTCTATCGTATTGTTCAAAAAAGATTAGAAGCGCACAATGTGAAAGTCTCAGGGTTGCGAAAAATGAATGAAAGGTATGTGGCTGAAATACATTAAATTTACTTGACAATTGAATTTTCTAGGTAGATACTTTTTCCCCTCAAAGGGTAGACAGAAAAATTTGTTCAATTAGTACCAATTTAGGTAATAGCAGGGAAGTAGCGGACTGAATGAAACCAAGGCTGGAGGAAACTTATGATAGAATTCAAATTTAAAAATTGGTGGAAGAAAGTAACAGAGGATGAGACTGGGGTCACTGCGATCGAATACGGTCTTTTCGCTGCGCTCATTGCTGTGGTCATTATCGTAGCAGTCACTTCAATCGGTAACTCTTTAAATGTTGTATTTACCGATATTTCGACTAAATTGGCCACAGTTGCGAACTAAAGTGGACCCCATTGTCAAGACCACGGACGTGGAAAAATAAGTAAGTTTTAAGTTCATGGTTTATACGTATTATTTGATTGGCACTGGTTGCTTGAAGTGCACCTGTTCTGGTGTACGATAGCCCAACGCCTGATGGGGCCGCTTGATATTATAAAATCGGAAATACGTGGTTAAGCCACGCGCCAACTCTAGGCCGTCACGATGGTCGGTCAGATACACATATTCATACTTGACCTAACGCCATAATCGCTCGATAACGATATTATCAAAGACTCGGCCTCGGCCATCCATGCTGATCTGCACGCCAGGAGCCGACTCGTGAACTGACA
>CAYMQW010000095.1:0-7323 GCA_964392595.1 uncultured Nitrospiraceae bacterium | reverse complement strand
ACAAAGGTGACCACGACTTTTTGTATTTCACCATGCACACCAATAGCTTACACGGATTTTTTGCGCCAAACTGCCGTTTCTAGGTTGAAGGGGATGAGGTGAAGGTCGATCTTTGACAGAAGTGATGGTCTCTCCGTGAAGCATAACTTCTTACGCATGACGGATCACGTTTCACGATTGTTGTGGTGCTGGAGGTTGAGCTGATTAGGGTTTAGAGAGAACCTGATACAGGGCTTCGCTGAGCTCCTCTAAGCGAAACGGTTTGGCTACCATTTTCTGAAATCCATAGGAGAGGTGATTCGAGAGAACCGGGTCGTTGGAATAGCCACTGGAGACAATGGCTCGGACATCGGGGTCGAGGAGCCGGAGCCTGTTAATCGTGTCCTTTCCTCCCATTCCTCCGGGAATCATTAAATCGAGAATGACTGCGGAAAATGGTTGGCGTAAGTCCAGGGCTTTGGCATATCGCGCAATGGCTTCTTTTCCATGTTGTGTCACCTCTACGGTATATCCTAAGTGCACGAGCATTTGTTCGAGAATGCTGCAAATGGCTTCCTCATCATCCATGACCAGAATTTTTCCCTGTCCCAGTCGAATGCCAGCGGATTCTGAAATTTGCGGCAATGCTTGAATGGGTGACGCCGGCAAATAGATCGTAAATACCGTCCCTTTCCCCACCGTTGACGTGACCTCCATCTGTCCATTGTGGTTGGCAATAATGGAATAGGTGGTGGCCAATCCCAGCCCACTTCCCTGTCGTTTGGTGGTGAAGTACGGGTCAAAAATTCGCACCAGATGTTCGTTCGAAATTCCGTGCCCCGTATCCTTGATACGAATTCGGACGTGAGCCTTGTTCTCAAGATCCAGGCCGGCATTCTCTGGGAGCTCAGCCGGGCTCAAGTTCTCGGCTTCAATTTCCAATATTCCGCCTTTAGGCATAGCGTGTTGTGCGTTGAGAATAAGATTGTGGAAGGCCTGATTGAGTTGGCTCTCATCGGCATACAGGTCCCACAGGTCATTGGGAAATCGGTATTCGCTCTGAATCTGGCCCCCCCGTAAAATGAGTTGAGTGGCATTTTCTAATATTGGCACCAACCGGATCGGTTTTTTGACCGGGTGTCCCCCTTTGGCAAATGTCAGAAGCTGATGCGTGAGGCCCTTGGCAAGCAAGGAAGCTTTTTCCGCTTCGAGTAATTGGGAAAAGGCCCGAGTCTCTGGAGAGAGTGACAATTTGGCAAGCGAAATATTGCCAAGAATGGACATCAGGAGATTGTTAAAATCATGGGCAATGCCTCCGGCTAAGGTGCCGATGGACTCTAGCTTGCTGGCTTTCTGGAGTTCATGCTCAATTTTGATCCGCTCGGACATATCACGGATCACCACGACCGCGCCCAAGACGGTCCCATTTTGATGACAGATTGGTGACGCGCTGCACATGACCATCGTTTGAGTCCCATTTCGATTCAGGAGGCGGCGATAGTACAGGGGTTTCATGACATGGCCGTGCGTGAGCACTTGTTTGACGAGGTGATCATCTTGCTCCGGGTTGTCCGGGTGGACGAGTTGAAAGACTGTGTCAATTGGGTAGCCAAGCACCTGGGTCACGTCCTGGCCGATCAAGTGTAGGGCCACGGGGTTGATGGAGTGGACGATGCCGTTGATATCTGTCGTGATCACACCATCCACAATAGAGGCAAGGGTGACGGATGAGCGTTCTTGTTCCGCGGCCAGCTCTTCCTCGGCTTGCGCCAGTCGGTGTTCTCGCTCAAGTTGTTGAAGATTGTGGAGGACGACTGAGGGCAGGAGTTCCAATGCGGATTCATCTTTGGTGATGTAATCCCGCGCTCCGCTTTTGAGCATTTTGACCGCCAGTTGCTCGTCCCCATAGCCCGTGACGACAATAAATGGCACGGTGGGATGCTCTTCTTTCATCGCGTGGATGAGCTCGTCACCGTTCATATCCGGGAGGTGCAGGTCGAGAAGCATCAGGGTGATTGGGTGGACGGACAATTGTCGCAGGGCTTCTTCACCGGTCGTGGCGATCCGCGATTTCAACCCCTCGCGATGCAAATGCCGCTGAATTAAACGGCACAGGTTACGATCATCATCGACGATGAGAATGGTATGAAGAGAGCCAAAAGCCTTCATGGCAAATATTCAATGTGGACAATGACGAGGAGACGGTTATTCATAAATGTGAGTTAGTGATGGTTAGGCTGCACCTGACTCAAGACTTGACGTAACGCGTTGATCTCCACTGGCTTGTTCAGATGGTAGGTGCATCCTAAGGCCTGGAAGGATTCACGTTCTTGGGAATCATCAGTGGTCGTGACAATGGTCAAGGGTACTGCATTCAAGACACGTTGGCTTTGTATTTGTTTTAGGACTTCCTGTCCACTCAACTTTGGCATGCGACCATCCAAAAACAGGATGTGGGGATTCAGGCGTGTTCGAGGGGTACTTTTACTCACTTTCAATAAAAAGTCCAGGACTTCTTGCCCATCCCGGAATCGGTGGCAAATCTGCGTGATTCCACACCGTCTCAGATTTCGTTCGATGAGGGACGCATGCCCTTCGTCGTCTTCGGCAATGAGAATGACGGGGGTGTCGGAACCTGGGACCGTATCGACTGGTTCAGATGTCATAGTCTTGACAAACGTTCATTTGCAGAGGCCAATGTCGAAAAGCCCAGCCTGGAGGTGAGTCATAAATTGTCAACAGTGACCTTGGTGATTTTGAGTTCGGACGTGGGAAAGATAAACGAATTTCCCCTTAGTGGTTTTTCTTCTTGAGGGGGACGGTAGCAAAGGGTTCAAAAAATGTAAATCGGTATATTTGTCATGGACATAGCGTCTTTTGTCCATCATGGAGTTGAATCGCGAGTGTCGAGTTTTTCGTCCTTGTGGTTCCGTCGTTCCCTTTGCATAATGGGGCCGTTTCGAAACCCGTCAGATAATAGGCGGGAAACGGGAGGCGACCATCTCCCCCCGCTGCATGTTTTCCGTTTCACGCGTGCGCGCCAGAGCGCTACAGCGCGCAGGCACGAAGGCCAATGAGGGTATCTCAGATGAATGTTATTCCCATTTCCACGTTAAAACATCGCGCCGATCGAAGCGCCCCAGTTGGGCCAAGGAGGCGGTTGCCGGCTTGGTTCAAGGTGAAGGTGAAGCGGGGAACGCATTTTCAGGAAATGCAGCGTCTGGTGAATGCACAAGGGCTCCACACGATTTGTGAAGAAGCGCGATGTCCGAATATTTGGGAATGTTGGAATAATCGAACGGCGACGTTTTTATTGCTGGGTGATGTGTGTACTCGGCGGTGTCATTATTGCTCGGTGGAAACGGGAAAACCAGGCGTGGTGGATGACCAAGAGCCCGGCCGAGTCGCCGACGCAGTGCAGTCGCTGCAATTGCGTCATGCTGTGCTCACCTCAGTGAATCGGGATGATCTGAAAGATGGTGGTGCGTCAATCTTTGCAGCAACGATTCACGAGATTCGACGTACAAGCCCGTCTTGTAAGGTCGAAGTATTGATCCCTGATTTTCAAGGCAGCGAGTCTGCACTGAAGCACCTGATGAGTGCGGCTCCTGACATTTTGAACCATAACGTGGAGACTGTGCCTCGCCTCTTTCCTTCGGTACGACCTCAAGGGAAATACGCCCGTTCGTTAGAATTACTCAATCGGGCCAAGCGCCTGGGGGCCAAGACCAAATCCGGCATGATGGTGGGCATGGGAGAAACGTTTGAAGAAGTTCTGCTGGTTCTTGAAGATCTGCGTTCCGTGGATTGTGATATCGTCTCGATTGGGCAATACCTTCAGCCCACGAAAGAACATCGGATCGTGGACCGATATTTCCTGCCCCAAGAGTTTGATGAATTGAAAATACGCGGACTCGCGCTTGGGTTTCAGCATGTGGAGTCAGGTCCTCTGGTGCGCAGTTCCTATCATGCCGAGCAGCAGGCCGAGGGATTGGCACTGTAATGCATGACAACTGTTCGACCGACTTCTGGACATTGCATAATCCTGGGCATAGCCTATAATGCGTTTGAAATGTCTGTCTGAAACAAATGGGTGTGTTGTTCTGCCCTCATGCGCCTCAAACGCTGGCTCCTCCTCGCTCCACTCCTGTTAACCGTCTTCCTCCTCCAATCCTACTTTTGGGTTCCAACCTACGAAAATCAAGCGACAGGTAATCCGAAGCGTCTGGTCACGTACATCGAAGGGTCGATTGGTGATGCGAAGGTTCTCAATCCGATATTAAATGCGGATTCCGCCAGCTCGAATATTGTCGGACATGTGTTTGAAGGGTTGTTGGATCTTGATGAAAATCTGAACCTGCGTGGTCGTCTGGCTACGAAGTGGACCATATCCGAAAAAGCCTATTTGTTTGTCAGCCCGTCGAATCGCTTTCCCGACGGCACCGAGGTTTCTGGGCCCCGGTTGGTTAACCGGATTCGATCCGCTCTTCAACGAGACTCTTTTTCGGCATTGGCTGAGAATGTTACAGGCATGCAAGTCGTGCCTTCCAGGAACCTGATACAAAAGATTCCCATTCAAGAGAAGGGTGAAGATGGAAAGCCCAAACGAGGCGAAGTCGAGATTACCTTCAATATGCCGGAGCGAGTGGCTTTTTCGTTACACAAGGTGGATCAAGACTTTTTTGCGAGGCTCATGCCGGTGATTGGCGATCGCTATTTGGGGAACTTTCCTTACGAGCAGTTTGTCCAGTTTCCCGATGGGATCAATCTGGAAATCAAAGCGCAAGTACAGGCTCAATTGTCAGAATTTTTCCCAGTCGCGGCACACAATCCAATCATCGATTTTTCCCTGCGAACAGACGTCCGCTTTCATGATGGGCATGAGTTTGATGCTGGCGATGTGAAATTTACGTATGAAGCCATCATGAATCCCAAAAATCTTTCACCACGCACCTCTGATTTTGAACCGATTAAATTCGTGAAAATACTTGATTCGCACAAGGTGCAAGTTGTGTATAAACGGTTATTTTCCCCTGCGATAAATGCCTGGATGATGGGGATCTTGCCTGAGCACTTACTCAATAATCAGGCGATGCAACAGGAAATGGTGAGACGCGAATTATCGGATGCCGCACGTGAGGCGTTTGGTATGCGTGATAGTCAGTTTAATCGTCATCCAGTTGGTAGTGGCAGCTATCGGTTTGTTGAATGGCAAAGTGATGAGTTTATTCATTTGGAACGATTTGAAACCTATTGGGAAGGCCCAGCAGAATATCATGACTTCTTCATGCGCATCATTCCAGATTTCTTCACGCAAGAAGTGGAGTTCCATGCGGGGGCGGTGGATGATTATCGTGCTCAGCCGCATCAGGTGGCTCGGTATAAACAGGATACCCAATATCAAAATTTTTCAAGTTTGGGATTTGGGTATACCTATATCGGCTATAACAATCGTCGTCCCTTGCTCTCCGATCCCGAAGTGAGAAGGGCACTAGGCATGGCGATCAATGTTGAGGAGATTATTACATATCTGCTGTATGGTGAAGGGGAACGTATTACTGGGCCCTATCCAAAGAATACGCAATGGAATGATCCGAGCGTGCTCCCTTTGCCGTATGATCCAGAAGGGGCGAAGGCGATATTATTGAAATTAGGCTGGGAAACCAATGCGGATGGGTGGTTGGAAAAGGATGGGAAAATTTTCGAATTTAATCTCATCACCAATAATGGAAATCCGATTCGAAAAAATATAATGATCATTGCGCAAAACGCCTGGAAAAAGATCGGGGTGAAATGTAATACGCAGGTCTTTGAATGGGCCGTGTTTCTCAAGGATTTTGTCAATACGGCACAATTTGATGCGGTCGTGTTGGGCTGGAGCATGGGGGTCGATCCCGATTTATTTCAATTGGCATTCGAGTGAGGCGGGTCCGCAACAATTAAATTTTGTGGGCTATGCCAATTCCAAAGCAGACGACTTGATCGTCAGGATTCGACAAGAATATGACGTGGATCGCCAGCGAGACATGGCTCATCAATTGCACCAACAAATATATGAAGATCAACCCTATACGTTTCTCTATGCACGCTTAGAAACAAAGGTCTTGGATAAAAAAATTGTCCTCGTTCATCGTGGAGAAAATGGACAAGAAACCTATGAAAAAATTTATCCAACCAAAACCGGGAACATTTTGTATTATTTTAATAAGTGGCGAAAGCTCGAAATGAATCCGAACTTTTAAGCGTCCTTCACTAAATTGGGAAAGTCGGGAGGAAGGAATTTTCTTGCCATTGATTTTTTACTCCTACGAAGATTAAGAAAATATGCTGGCCTACATCGGTCGAAATATTGCACTTCGGGTCGTTCTGCTCTTTATTGTCTCGGTGCTGATTCATGGATTGATCCATCTCGCGCCAGGTGAACCGAGTGCCGTGGACCCCTCCAATCCGCGAATGAAGCCGCAGGATATTGCCAAAATTCGAGCGGCGTTTCATTTAGACGATCCCTTGTATCTTCAGTATGTCTATTGGGTGAGAGATCTTGCCCGAGGGGAATTGAAGTCGTTTAAGGATAATCAGCCAGTCCTCGGGAAAATTTGGCGACGGTTTTTAAATTCCCTCCCGCTTTTTATTTGTTCAACGTTAATCGTATGGACATTAGCCTTTCCAGTGGGGATTCAAGCAGCGATTCGAAGGGGGGCAGTGTTTGACCGGTCAAGTACATTGGTCGCCTATGCGTTGATTTCCTTTCCAGGATTCTTTTTGTCGTACATCATGATTTTAGGTGTTGTTGAAGTATTTCATGTGCCGGTTATTGGCCTCAGAACGTTTGGAATGGAAGGGGCGACAGGAGTCTTTCAATTTATGGATCGGGTGTGGCATTTGGTGCTTCCCTCTTTATTGGGAGCTCTAGGTGGGATTGCTATTCTTTCCCGATATGTCCGTTCTCAAATGCTTGAGGTGGTGAGCCAAGATTATGTTCGAACTGCCAAAGCGAAGGGGTTACATCAGGACGTGGTCATTTATCGGCATGCTCTGAGAAACGCCCTGCTCCCCTTTATTACGATGTTTGGTCTGCTCATCCCTGGGCTAGTTGGAGGATCGGTAATTTTTGAAACGATTTTTGCCTGGCCTGGGCTCGGGCTTCTTGGGTATGAGGCCATTCTCTCGAGAGACTTTCCCGTTATTCTCACATTAAATGTGTTTGGCGCGATGTTGACGTTGCTTGGGACTCTGATCTCAGATGTGTTGTATGGGGTGGCCGATCCAAGAATTCGGTTGGAATAATGGGAATGTTGAAAAAAGCCGCCAGCAGCGTTCTCGCCCTTTTGCCGTGCTCACGTA
>CAYMQW010000094.1:0-7351 GCA_964392595.1 uncultured Nitrospiraceae bacterium | reverse complement strand
TGACTAAAACCTTCATGGGGTGAACTGTATGAAAATAGGGGAGGAAAGGAAAGACAAGAAAAATTGCAACTCAGGTGGATAGGCTGAAGGCTTAAGACCGAAGGCTTTTAGAGGGCAATCATGCGTGATCATACAAAACGTCGGGCATTATGAGTGATAGCCTTCAGTCTTTAACCTTCAGCCTAAATACCAGTGCCGTTATTTCCTGCGACTCACAATAAACTGCGCAATCCCACGCAACGGGTCAGCTTTGTCATCAAAACTGCTGAGGCGGCTGCTCGCACGGTCGGCACATTCTTGGGCGAGTTTCTTGGCACCTTCCAGGCCATAAAATGATGGGTAGGTTTGCTTGCCCCGTTCCGCATCGGTATTGGCATCTTTGCCGAGTTCCTCACGGGTACCAGTCACATTCAACACATCATCGGCAATTTGAAATGCCAAACCTATATCCTCGGCATACCCCGTCAATTGATCAAACTGAGTGAGACTGGCGCCGGATAACAGAGCGCCGGCTCGCACCGAGGCCCGAATAAGCTTACCGGTTTTATGTGAATGAATTTTCTGTAATTCCGCGAGCTCAACCTGTTGATTCTCAGCCTGAATGTCGAGCACCTGCCCGCCTACCATCCCTTCATTTCCAGAGCCAAGGGCAAGTTCCGCGATAATTTGAACCTGGCATCGAGGGTCCAAGTCCGTCACGAGATCCGCCCGGCTGCACCATTCAAAGGCCATGGTTTGCAGACCATCGCCTGCTAAAATCGCCATCCCGTCACCATAGACTTTATGATTGGTGGGCTTCCCTCTGCGAAAATCATCGTTATCCATCGCTGGCAAATCATCATGAATCAGCGAATAGGTGTGGATAAACTCAAAGGCACAGGCCATCGGAAGAAGTGAGGCAGGAGGAGACCCAATCGCCTCGGCGGCAGCAATCGTGAGGATGGGACGAATGCGTTTCCCTCCAGCCAGTAAGCTATACCGAATCGCCTCATGCAGCACAGCTGGTGAAGTGCCCACGGGCGGAAGGTGGGCTTTTAGATACCGATCAACGAGTTGCCGCTTTTCTTCGAGGTATTTTTCAATATCCACGGACATGAAGGGCCTTTCTAGGGAGAACTTTCGCGGACCGAGAAATTAGCAAAGGAGTAGGGGAGTGTCAAACAAAGTGTGAGTGCGAAATGCTCGATTTCTGATTTAGTGGAAAAGGATTTTTTATTATGCAGGGTTTCGCCCCTGCAGACGAGATCCTTGGGTTTCGGCCAAAGGACTGAAAACCATTTCTGCCTGTGCGCGGCCCTCCGGGAAACTTCGCGGCCATGCCGAATTAAATGGCTCGGAAACTCGCGGAGTCTATCCTGAGCCTTGCCGAAGGACTCCAACAGTCCTAGCCGAAAAGTCGAATTCGGCATGGCCGCGAAGCCGCACACAACGCCGGAGACCGGAAAGTCACTGAAAAAAATAGCCCCCCACTTTTCAGTGGGGGGCTCATCAATCACGAGGCTTTGAAAATTTCGAAATCTGTTTTTGGCTTACACCGATTGCTTTTTACGCCAGGCGATGATGCCCGCCAATCCGGTGCCGAGTAAAATCATCGTGCTGGGTTCGGGGATGGGCTGCTGTGACGCAAACGGTGTGAGCAACAGGCCATACCCATCAACCCTTATTGGCTTAGAACTTGACAGGACCACGGATTGAATATCAACCGCATCACTCCAAAGGCCCACAAAGTCGATGGTGTCGCCACCTACAGGAAATATAGGGCTCACCATTCCCAGCGAAGTCCCGGCCCCGTTGAGCCCGGAAAGCGCTTCCAGGATGGTGGCTACAGAACGAGATAACATGGAAAAGCTAACTCCAAAGGCAGCAACTGGAGAATCAAAACTTAACGTAACGTTTGGCGATGATCCCAACGATTGCCACCCACGATTATCCCCGGGATCGGCAGGGATTGGGGTCCCACCTGCCCCACCGAAAGCACTGCCCGCATTGGGGGGATTGCCGGTAACAGTGATGCCGCCAAATGTCTGGCCAACGTTACTGGTTGTACCAATATCAAAAAAGACGCCCTTGGTAATGGTGGTAAAGTCGTCCACTTGGATCGTGACGGCTTGGACTGGACCTGTTAAGCCCATGGTCAACAGAAGGCTCGCGAGTCCCATGCCGAGTTTGTGTGTAAGAATGTTTTTCATGTCATTACCTTCTTGGGGTTAAGTGAAACATCTTAAAATGGTCATGGGTACTTCTGATTGCGACCAAAGGTTTTTCTTGGTTTCATCTTAATGCAGCGGGGGGGGGCAGAATATTCGACAATCGACTTGGTAGGAAACAGGTATTAGGGTTTATACCTAAACGGCAAACAAGGGCGAACGTGCGGAAACTAACAGGAAGTTGAAAGAAGGGAGTTTTGTTTTTTCTTTGTTTAAGGAGTTCCCGCGCTGGGCGCGGCTGGGCCAGTGCCCCGAAACCGACATTTCGGTGAGGACTGTTGGAGTCCTTCGGCAAGGCTCAGGGTAGACTCCGCGAGTTTCTGAGCTATCTTGATTCGAGGTGGTGGACCAGGCACCCACAGGACCGAGCACGGGTAAGAATGGTTTTGATCCCTTTCGCCGAAACAAAAGTGCCTCGTCGCGCGGGTGCGAAATACCGCCTAAATAATCCTTATCCAAAACTCCCACCCACACAACTCCAAACGCCCGAGACTATTTCAGACTAAGGTATAATTTGGAAAGGAAATCCTCTGGTTATATTTTGTGCGTGTTTTGCTACAATGAAGGGCATGCTAGAAAAGGTTGTCAGAAAAGTTCGGCTAAACCAATCTTCCATCAGGGAAGACCTTGCCTTCTGGTTAGAAAAGGCTCCAGAGGAGCGTCTTGCGGCTATGGAGCAGCTAAGAAAACAAATCAATGGAAGCACAGCCAGACTTCAAAGAATTGCTCGCGTTATTCAACGCCCATCGGGTTAAGTACATGATTGTGGGAGCGTATGCCTTGGGCTTCCACGGTGCTCCGCGCTACACCGGAGATCTGGATCTTCTCGTAAAGCCTGATCCGGAGAATGCTCGAAAAATTCTGAGGGTTCTTCAGGAATTTGGGTTTGGATCGTTGGACATTACGGTAGAGGATTTCACTACGAAAGAACGAGTGGTGCAATTGGGTGTCCCTCCTGTTCGGGTGGATCTTCTCACATCCATTACAGGGATTGAGTGGGAGCAGGCCGTCTCCCATCGTATCTCTGGGACATTTGGGGATGTTCCAACTTTTTTCATTGGGCTCGATGATTTTGTGTTGAACAAAAAAGCCTGTGGACGTCACAAAGATCTGGCTGATG
Organism: uncultured Nitrospiraceae bacterium; assembly: GCA_964392595.1. Lineage (GTDB taxonomy): Bacteria > Nitrospirota > Nitrospiria > Nitrospirales > UBA8639 > Nitronereus. The sequence continues at coordinate 4,024 of CAYMQW010000094.1, read as the reverse complement.
TAGAAGTTCTGGGCGAGAGTCTGGATTGATTGCGGCGAGGAGCCTCAAGAGCTTGCACGGATTTTTGTGATCCAACTGCTGTTCCTAGGTTGAAGGAAGAAATATATTCTTCGGTGTGGAATATGTTAACTCGTGTAAAAAAAAACGAGATTTCTCACAAGCGTCGAGAATAACGGATTGAATAAACGTCCAGTTGGCCTCAATTTGTAATTCCCTTGACCCTCCGGCTATACTCCCTCCCCATGAGTATTAGGCAAGGCGGAGGAGAGTGGGAACCCCTATTGTTAGGCATTGAGCCGGAACATTGTGGGGTATGCGATCAAGGGCTGTATCGGAACACGACCATGCTCAAAGGGGGCTGGGGACGGTGTTCCCTTTGCGGCAGGTTCGTACACTATGCCTGTCTGGCGAGCGGGAAGGTTAAATTTTTGAAACGTCGTCCGCGGGTGTGCCTCACCTGCGACCAGTCATTTGAACCGCCAACCGGTTAATCAATAAACAGGAGATCCCATCGTGTCATGACTGCTTCTAACCCATTGGTTTCAGAAAAGGCCAATCGCTTACCCCTGTCGGCGATCATCTATATGGTGCTAGCCGTCTGCTTACTTGCCTGGGGTGGGTTTTTCACGATGGATTTTTTACTCAGCGGCGTGTTCACCTTTCCTCGAACGAGTCGAGCTATCACCCTGACGTTTGCGGTGATCATCCTATCCTATGAATTCATTTATGAAGAACACCGCACGCGATATTCATCGATGACGGGGATCCCTCCACTGAAAGTCGTCTTGTATTCCTGCATAATTCCGTATATGGTCGGGAGCTTGGCCCTGTTATTGCTTTTGCCATGAGCCTCAGGCTCATCAGCCCACTTTCGATTCGCACAAAGGAGGCGTGAACATGAAGAACGTAGAACTGTCCGTGGAAGGCACCATGTTGACTATCAAAGTCGATCTGTCGAAGGATTTTGGGGCCTCTTCATCTGGCAAGACAACCATCATCGCATCAACTGAGGGAAATGTGAATCTTCCTGATCGGGAAGAAAAAATCGGCCTGAATATTTACAAGAAAAAGTAACGGGCGTTCATGCGACCTGATTTTCCCTGAGCACTTGTGCGGTCCAGGATTGCCCGGTTTGAATCAAATCGGTCGGGGAACCGACTTCGACCAACTCGCCACCGCAATCCCCGCCATCAGGCCCGAGGTCGAGAATCCAATCTGCATTCCGAATCACATCCAAATTATGCTCGATGACCAAGACCGTATTACCGGTCTCGACCAGACGATCCAGCACATCTAGCAACCGTTGCACATCGGCAAAATGGAGTCCAGTGGTCGGCTCATCCAAAATATACATGGTACGCCCGGTGGCCCGTTTCGACAATTCCCGTGAGAGTTTCACGCGCTGCGCCTCTCCACCCGATAACGTCGTAGCGGATTGCCCGAGCTTAATATAGTGCAGCCCGACCTCGGTTAAGGTCTGGAGTTTGGTTTTGATCGGTGGAATATGCTCGAAAAACTCCAGCGCTTCGGCGATCGTCATATCCAATACCTGTGCGATATTTTTCCCCTTGTGTTTCACGTCGAGCGTCTCTCGATTATAGCGCCGCCCTTTGCACACCTCGCAGGTCACATACACATCGGGAAGGAAGTGCATTTCGATTTTGATCAAGCCACCACCCTGGCAGGCCTCACATCGTCCGCCTTTGACATTGAAACTATAGCGACCGGGTTTGTATCCCCGCACGCGCGATTCCGGCAAACCCGCGAATAAGTCGCGAATAAAGGTAAACAAGCCGGTGTACGTGGCGGGATTCGAGCGTGGCGTTCGGCCAATCGGCGATTGATCAATATCAATCACCTTATCCAGCGCCTCCGCGCCCTTGATGGCTTGACACCCTTCGATCTTGGGTGTCTTCTGATACAACAGTTGCGACAACGACGGGAATAAGACCTCTAAGACCAACGTGCTTTTTCCAGATCCTGACACGCCGGTGATACACGTCAACAACCCCAGAGGAATCTTGGCGGTCAGCGTTTTTAAATTGTGTTTGTTCGCTTTTGCAATGGTGATAAATCCTTTGGGCTCCCTTTTCCGGGAAGGCAAAGTCACCTCGCGTGCCCGCCGAAGATACTGGCCGGTTAGCGACTCAGGGTTCCGTGTGACCTCGGTCGGTGTGCCTTGGGCCACAATATATCCACCATGGATTCCGGCGCCCGGGCCCATATCCACCAGATGGTCCGCGGCCAATATAGTCTCAGCATCGTGCTCCACGACCACGACCGTGTTCCCCATATCGCGAAGCCGAAGCAGGGTTTGCAGCAACCGACGATTATCCCGTTGATGCAGCCCAATACTCGGCTCGTCCAAAATGTACAGCACGCCCACAAGGCCTGAACCGATTTGCGTGGCCAACCGAATCCGTTGGCCTTCGCCACCCGAAAGTGTCGCCGCTGCACGATCCAACGTCAGATAGTCCAATCCTACGTTCAGCAAAAATTCCAACCGTTCGCGAATCTCTTTAAGAATACGTTGTCCGATGAGTCGTTCCCGCTCAGTCAGCTCCAGCAATTCAAAGAACCCAGCAGCATCACGAATGGAAAACTTCGTGAGGTCGGCAATAGACTTGGCCCCAACCTTCACCGCGAGGCTTTCTGATTTCAGGCGAGCACCTTGGCACACAGGGCACGTATTGTCTTCGGAATAATTTTGTCCATCCGGACACCCGGACACGACGAACCCAATGCCATCACACGACGAGCAAGCCCCGTGAGGGCTATTGAAAGAAAACACGCGTGGGGTGATTTCTGGATAGCTCACACCACAGGTAATACAGGCCAGTTTCTCGCTGTAGAGCGCCACAGCACTATCGTCGGAGAGAATCCCGACCAATCCCTGAGTCAGCTTTAAGGCGGTCTCGACGGAATCGGCTAATCGTCGGGTAAGCGATTCTTCGTCTTTCATAATGAGGCGATCGACAATAATCTCGATGGTGTGTTTGCGTTGCTTTTCCAGCGAGATAGTCTCACCCAGATCAAAGATCTTGCCATCCACACGGGCACGCACAAACCCCGCTCGACGCGCCGCCAAGAGTTCTTTTCGGTATTCGCCTTTTCGCCCGCGCACAATCGGCGCCAACACCTGAAACTTCGCACCGACTGGAATCCTTTGAATAGCATCGACCATTTGCTGGACCGTTTGCGCGGTAATCGGCTCACCACAATTAACGCAAGAAGGGCGTCCGACTCGGGCAAAGAGCAAACGCAAGTAGTCGTAAATTTCCGTGACCGTCCCGACCGTTGACCGGGGATTATGGCTGGTGCTTTTTTGTTCGATGGAAATAGCCGGGGATAGCCCTTCAATGGAATCCACATCAGGCTTGCCCATTTGCTCCAGAAACTGACGCGCGTAAGCAGACAACGACTCGACGTAGCGGCGCTGACCTTCGGCATAGATAGTGTCAAACGCGAGGGAGGACTTTCCCGACCCGCTGAGACCCGTAATCACCACCAGTTGATCACGCGGGATCACGACATCAAGATTCTTCAGATTGTGCTCGCGAGCGCCTTTTATGTGGATAACCTGGTTCATTGAATGCGTCGTCTCCTACGTTTTAATACGCGAGAATATCGGAAAGGCCGCGCCGCCGCAATTTGATTCTAAAAAAACCGTCAGTTACAATCAGAAAAGAAGCCATTTTTCTACGAATCCAGTCCCTCCCGGCAAGGATCACGCGTTCATAGATCTTGTGAAGGAGGTTTTTATGCGCATCAAGGCCCTCATGGCATTGAGTTTAACCCTGGCACTGATCCTTCCCCTTTTGATCAACAGAGGCCACGGCCAAAAAATACGAATTGACCCGCAATAGTGCCTCCAATGTCAAAGACGTGGATTACTAAGAAATTTCTTTGTATCGCGTCAAGTTGGGTGATTTAGAAATAGACGCGATCGAGAGGCTCGTGAACAAAAAAAACCTGTGGTCCGAATTGAACAAGTTAGGACCCGCGAGAAAATAACTTGACCAAT
>CAYMQW010000093.1:1065-7392 GCA_964392595.1 uncultured Nitrospiraceae bacterium | reverse complement strand
TGTACTCACATCAAGTGGTATGGAAGATTTCAATTCCATGGTGGAACCCAGCCCAGCTCCTTGGCAGCATCGAGGAGGTTCATCCTTTCCTTGTCCCACTGTGTCTAATTTTCGGTTAATTTCCTAAAATTCCTGGTCGTCGTCGGATTGATCATCTAGGGTGGAGGGTGTATCTGGAGAGTTTTTGGGAAATAATATAGTCGTGGGAAGTGTAATCGTGTTTTTGAGTACATTGAACGCTAATTTCGCAAAACCCGTCAGCCCGGTTTTCAATGATTCTAATGGAAGGGACTTGACCACCGGATCATTAATCGGCCCTTTCACATCAAATACCGCCATATCAATGCTTTCCTGATCACCTTCTAACAATAATCGAAACAATGAAATTTTTCGCAACAGTTTAAAATACGATCCTAAAGGGCTTGCAACTAAAGCGAGGTCCAATTGGTCTTCAACTAAATCATACGTCCCTGCGCCAGTAAGTTTGAGTATTGGTCCATCCATCACGATATCTTTCGAGGTCATAATTCCGTTCTTGATTGTAAGGGTGCCGGATTGCTTGTCAAACGGATACCCTTCCCGGAAATCAACCTTTCCTTGAAGGACTGCCGGGAGATTCATCAAGGCCAACATTTTCGGTATGACTGTGCCTCGTCGAATTCGGCCATTCTTCACAAGAATTTTTAAATTACCATTGAGTGTGGGGAAGATGCCACGTTCATCTTTTCCATGACCCTGAACCATGCCTTGAACTGAAAGGTTGCCTGTAACCAGACGCTCACTGAGAACTTCTGCGCTCAAAAATGTTGTCTGCAAAGTTTTAAAAGGCACATTTTTCAAGTCTATCCATGTTTTGACCGTAGCCGGTTGGTTAACTGGCAAATGAATGAGTAAGCGTCCTTGGACTTTTCCAGATTCTAATTTACCCTGTATCTTCTCCACACCAATAATTTTATTTTGGATGTGAAGCCTGCCGTGTAAGCCTTGAAACTTCATATTTTTGTACCAGGCACGACGAAACTCAATTTTTCCTTCAACCGTTTGCGTGGCCGCAATGGATTCCAATGCCTCCCGGACGGGAGACCGATCCCCTTGAGGGATCAACAGATCAAGATCAAATTTAGGAGCAAGCATCTCAAATTTGACCTTGGGTGTGGTTTCCCAATTGCGAATGGAGCCCGCAATCCGTGCTTGACTATCCTGCATGTGAAACTGCAAACGTTTGACTTCTGCGACATGACGATCAAACTTAATGCGAAGAACGACCTCAGACAAGGGACTGTTGAACCCCTCAACGGACAACGCGCCCTTAGTGAGTGCAAACCAGCCGTTTTTATTCCATTGGCGCCAATCGTCTCCCTTGCCATACACTTTCAAGGAAAATTCAATGGATCCCTTTTGTAATGCGTCATTAAAAAGCGTCAAGCCAGGTGGAAGAGAGGACAGGTCGAAGGGGGAAGCGGTGATTGACGCAGTGAACGGGCCCTTCATCTTTCCATCAATTAAGCCATGTCCCGATAGAGACAGAGAAGGAAGCGAGAGCGCCATCCGGTGAATGTGCAGCCGTTGTCCTTTTTCGAATTTCAGGTCTGCATCCAGTATGCCTGGAACATTCTTTTCCTTGTGAAGCACATCGCCCAGGGTTATGTCCACTTCCTCAAGGTTCCACCGTGTTTGAATTCGTGGGCTATCAATGGGACCGGAAATCGTGGCGACCACTTCTGCTACTCCTGACAGCATGCTTTGGAGAGAGGTGGAATATTCGCCGACCTGAATGGCCAAGTCTTTGTCAGAAAGACGTCCTGTAAGTTTTAAGGTATCAAAGACTTTGGAATCTTGGAATTTGATCGTCCCGTGTAAGGCAACCGGACTGGAGCCTAGAACTCCCTTCAAGGGTTCAAAGCTGACATGCTGTTGTGAAAACGTGACGGTCCCGGAAACATTCGTCAGGGGGGCAACTATTCCAGGAACTCGGAGGGTTACATGCTCGGCGTCATATCGTGCCTTTTCAAAAGAAATGTTTGCAGGTTCGTCAAGAGGGCCGGCAAAACGAATCTTTATTTTTCCGGATCCACCTTCCCCAACAAATCCAGCCATGGCATGACCTTGGTCGTTCCAACCGAATACCGTTCGTAAAATTTCTAACAACTTTTTTGAGGGAACGGCCCCCTGTAATTCGGTAGACAGCCAAGGTCCAGTGTCCCGAAATTCGATGTTCCCGGTACCCGAAGATACGGGAATGGAATCATATATCCCCTTAATGTCTTGTAACTGAATCCGGTCTGGTTGAACGAACACGGTTCCCTGAACTTGCTCGGCTACCCCCCATTTTTCCCCAAGGTCAAAAGATCCACCAGAAAGTTTGAACTTCCCGCTTATACCAATCCCCAAATCGTCAAGACTCGAATCCGACACAGTGGCGGAAACCACTTCAATCGTGCCGTCAAATGATTGATCGTCTATCGCGTTCTGCAGAGTATTGGGAATGAGGTGTACTGGAACCATCTCAAGGATTTTCTTCATGCGAATCGGGGCACTGGACCACGTGGCTAAAATCGTAGGAGGACTCGGCATCAATAACCCCGCAACACTCGCTGCTCCACGTAGATCAACATCATTCGACAAGAGAATAAGATCAGAGAGAATCAATTCATACCCTTGTAAACCTGGTCCATATTTGATCTGACTCTGAACCTTCATTGGGCCATGATGAAGTGGCACCAAATCCTGGATGTGAAAAATTCTCGCTAGGGAACCAAGGGCCGACTGATTCAACTCAATTTGTGTTCGGACATCGACGTTCGGACCTGAAGGTTCCTTTATTTCCTGTGGGATGATGAAAAAATCGTACGCGTGAGAAATTGTTCCTTGGAAGGACAGTTGGGACGTGTCATCACCATTGAGGTTCGCGGAGAACAACACATCCATTGGTTTCCTGGCCGACAGATTGGAAATGTCCAACGCAACTCTATTCAGCTCAATTGTTTCAGGCTGTGAATGTTCAAATGCATCGACTATCTGAATAAACCCATTTTCTATGGTGAGAGAATAATCAGTGAGAAAGGCCCCAACACTTGTTGAACCGACAGACTGATTGTGCAGGATGGTTTCCACGTTCCACTGCCCTTCTTCGTTACGCCGAAGGTAGACTGCCGGCTCTTCGATTAGCAGTCCTTTCGGAACAAATTCATTCTGAAGGACGGAGAGGAAACTCAAATCCATTTGAATCCGTGCCGCGTGAAACACTGGCTGACCGCGTTCGGATTCAAGGACCTGAAGATTGGTCAGCGTCAGAGTGGGAGATGGAAAGAATGCCACTTGGATGTCGCTCACTTGGAGATTCTGACCAAACGTATCAAGCATCTGTTGCTGAACCACGCGTTGGACCGTATCAAGATGAAAGGTCAGGAGATATCCAATGGCCAATGCCCCAAACATGCCCAACAGGAAAAATATCAAGAGGGTACGCCGCCGTGCTGACATCACACTCATCAACTATATTGTCCTTTACTCTTTACACGTGAACAAAAAGGGTCATGCATTCTAACAAAGACGCTATCGAGAATCTTGTGCTTTCACCATGTGCTCTTATAAAAGAAGTAGGGATTTTCCTAAAGGTGTATTGCCCCTACCCACGTGACTTGACAGTGAAGTGCTACGCCGATATGTTCGACTCCCACTGAAGAAGGGCCTTTCGACAGCTAGAAGCAGTAAGATTCTGAATACTGGCCTGTCGACTTTTTTGTGACAGTTTTTACGCTTGAAGATGAATACCTCATCCCCCCGACCTCGTTTACTGCTTTCCCGAACACTGACTTCCTCTTTATTGAAACTGTACGATTATCCTCATCCGACCAAATCCCAAAAGATGATTAAAGGATACGACAAGGCCCATGCCTTGCGGACCGCGAAAATGTGTGTTGCGGTGGCACATTTTTTGGGACATGACTTGGACCGCGTCCGCCATTATCAAATCGCCTGTGTACTTCATGATCTGGGACGAGCAGGATTGGATCAACCCTTGTTTAGTAAAATTTGGTCCTGGGCCAAGATGCATGGTATCCCCACGCGACCGGCTGAATGGCGAGCCAAACATACCAGCACCCCGTATGGCAAAGAAACGGAAGCATTCGTTCAGAAATATCGTGCCCAACTTGAAGATGCAGGCATTCCTATTAATACATGGGCCTGCGAACAAATTGAAATGCGCTTGGGTTATGCTCGGCGGATGAAACGCATGCTTCGTGTGATTAAGCCGCAACTACGACATCTAAATATTTCATGGCATCGCTGGATGGAACACGTTATTCTATATTATTATTACCCGGAACTCATATCCCGAGAACAGCCATGGGTTCGCGAATTAGGTGAAATCCTTGTTGCCTGCGAACAACTTGAAGCCTACAGCAATCGGCAACGCGGGCAGGACTACTATACCCGATCACAGGAAAGCTTCGAGGATGCTTTTCGCTACTTGAATTCGTTAATACGAAAAAAACAACTCAGTCGAAAAGTGGTTGGGGCTGTTCGTTCCTTGACGGCTACCGGCCAATTTGATTCCATTCTGGCAACCGCCAAAGGGAGCGCCCTCACACCGAAAGACATTCAGTTTCTGCGAACGTTGGCACCATCGCGATAACCATGGCTGTTCACACCCATCAGCTCTCACTTCACATGCAAGGTGATTGTCATATTGAAAATTTGACCGCTCACATTCGGCGTCTGCTCGAACACGGTGACTTGGAGGCTGGCATCGTCACGATTTTTGTGAAACACACCACAGCCTCGGTGTTTATCATTGAGGATGAGCCAGGGCTTCGTGCGGATACAAAAACGGTATGGGAGCGGTTCTTGCCAGCTGATCCCTCCTGGCAGCACAATACCAGAAATCCCGGAGAAAATAATGGGCATAGTCATCTCCGCGGACAAATTCAAGGGCAATCACTCACTATTCCGTTTGTTGAGCGACAATTGACATTGGGAACATGGCAATCGATCGTGATGATCGATTTTGATACCCGTGCGCGCCAACGGGAACTCATTATACAAATCATTGGAGAATAACAACCTTGAGGCCTACAACCCTAAATGACTATAGAAGATTTTCTGTCACCCATCCCTATCCCTTGACGAAATTCATTCTACCCCTGATTGTCACTCTGGGGAGTGTATTTTTCTCCACAACCGGATTTGCAAACTGGGAATCTCGACTTCTTGGGACTCATGGCGCTCAGGTCATTCCGATGGCCACACCCATTAAAATTGGACCCGATGAACGAGAGACCATTTCCATATTCGAACGCGCGACGAAATCAGTGGTGTTTATTACGAACACAGCTTTCCGTCGGGACTATTGGTCCCTCAATACGTTTGAAGTTCCGCAGGGGTCAGGGTCCGGGATTATTTGGGATCGTCAAGGGCATATTGTCACCAACTTTCATGTCGTGTATGGAGCTGACTCCATTCAGATCGTCTTGTCGGATCAAACCTCGGTTCAAGCACAAGTAGTTGGGGTTGATCCCGACCACGACTTGGCCGTCCTACGCATTCACACATCAAAGGATCAGCTCTTACCAATTGATCTTGGAAATTCCCAAAGGCTTCAGGTCGGACAAAAAGTGCTCGCCATTGGGAATCCCTTTGGATTGGATCATACCTTAACCACCGGAGTCGTTAGTGCTCTCGGGCGTACAATCAAGTCCATGAATGATCGGACTATTGAAGGGGTCATTCAAACCGATGCCGCCATAAACCCGGGAAATTCTGGTGGTCCCTTGTTGGATAGTGATGGCCGTTTAATTGGGATCAATACCCAAATCATCAGCCCAAGCGGTGCGTATGCAGGAATAGGGTTTGCTGTTCCGGTTAACACGATCATCCGTGTGATTCCCCAACTGATTCAATTCGGCAAATTGATTAGACCCGGCATGGGGATTTCTATTATCCCCGATTCCATTGCCGCTCGATGGGGCATTCAGGGACTGATTATCGCAAAAGTTGAACCGGGAAGCCCGGCTGATAAAGCAGGGCTGGAAAGCGCAAAAGAAACGCGTTTAGGCCGCATCCAACTCGGGGACATTATCACCAAAATTAATCAAGAGCCTGTGAAATTTTTTGATGACCTGATGCGCATCCTTGATCGACATAAAGTCGGAGATCGCGTAACTGTTGAAGTACATCGGAATGGAAAATCGCGAAACGTCAAGGTGACGCTCAAATCAATTAATTGATTATTTTTCTTTGTTCCTCCCATCAGTCCGCCCCCCCCCCCCCTCCACTCCCCCCCGAGTCCCCACACGCGCATAACCAATCCCCGATAACCCACTC
>CAYMQW010000093.1:0-1055 GCA_964392595.1 uncultured Nitrospiraceae bacterium | reverse complement strand
TAACTTTTGAAGAAAAACGGAAAAGAAAAACGCGAAACCACAAGGGGACGCCCAAACCAATTAATTGATTTTTTTTTTTTTTTCCTCCCCCCCCCCCCCCCCCCCCCCCTTAACAATCATCTGCGTGACAATCTTGGCTCAAGAAATGCCACTTCATATTTCGCATATTTTTTTTGACATCATTTGCTCAAATCCAGAAAAAATTGTATTTTGAAGAACTTCCTTATTTTAGATCGACTGGAGAAATTTTATGGAACCCTTTCCAAAAAAAATGAACTGTCTTGCTGGAAGATTCCCTAGATTCACCGCCCTCTTTACTATATCTATTTGGCTACTTGTCGGAAGTGGGTTGGCCTGGGGCAATGCTGCTGATCAAAAACAACTTGTGGAGAATGCCAAACACACCATTGAAAGCTTCATGGACGATCCTCAGTTAACCTGGTTTCAGGACCATGTCAAAGATGCCAAAGCCTTGTTGATCGTTCCTCAATTGTTAAAAGGGGCGTTTATTTTTGGAGCAGAGGGGGGAAGTGGTGTGCTCATTGTCCGCGATAAAGATTCAATCAATTGGAGCAACCCAGCCTTTTACGTGTTGGGCGGACTCAGTTTCGGGTTTCAGTGGGGGGGACAAGCCTCTGAAGTCATCTTTATGGCCAGGACGGACGGCGCTGTTGAAAGCCTATATACCTCCTCCTTTAAATTTGGTGGTGACGCTTCGATTGCAGCCGGCCCCTATGGAGTAGGGATTGAAGGATCAACCTCAGCAAATCTCAATGCCGATTTTCTCTCATTCTCTCGCTCAAAAGGTGCCTTCGCAGGTATTTCATTTGTCGGAGCGGTAATCTACGCCAGTGACGACTCAAATGAAGCCTATTATGGAAAAGCCATTCGACCACTTGATATTTTTGTGAAAAAGTCAGCCACCAACCCACAGGCCGATGGGTTACGAGAAGCAGCGAAAAAGGCTGTCCAATAAATAAGGAAATGTTGAAAAAATCCTCCAGCCTTCGCTCAAGCTACGGCTGACAAGCCAGCGGTTCCATGCCTGCCGAAGC
>CAYMQW010000092.1:0-7431 GCA_964392595.1 uncultured Nitrospiraceae bacterium | reverse complement strand
GGTTCTGCGCTCCTCGAGTCTTGTCCTGAGCAAAAATTGAAGCAACCTAAGGAGTTACTAGGAATTCACGTATTTTTTAAAAATTTGGCTGGCTCGAAACGTCACCACTCGCCTGGGAGTAATGGCAATTTCCTCACCGGTCCGAGGATTTCGTCCCTTTCGCTCGCCCTTGCTTCGAACCATGAAGTTCCCAAATCCAGCGATCTTGACGGGTTCACCTTGCTTCAGCACGGACTTAATCGAATCCAGGACATATTCAACAAGTTCCATGGCTTCAGTTTTCGACACCCCAACCTTTTCGCAAATCTCGTTGGCAATATCGGCTTTTCGCATCTGGGCTCCTCACGCAGGGGGCATATTCTTAGGGACAACTCTTCTGGCGTAACATTGCCAAAATTTCCCCCGCAACGTATCGGGAGAAACAAGGTTTGTCAAGGAAAATACGAGTAAAATCAAGCCTCCCTGGCATCCTCAGGCTTCTGATCCCGATTGAGGAGTTTGTACTCAATGCTGTCAGCCAAAGCCTGCCAACTGGCTTCAATGATATTTTCCGAGACTCCAACGGTTCCCCATTTCGTCTTATGATCGCCCGATTCAATGAGCACCCGAACTTTCGATTCCGTCCCATGATTCCCGGCTAAGACACGGACTTTATAGTCGAGCAATTCAACTTCTCGCAATTCGGGGTAAAACTTCTCCAAGGCCTTACGGAGGGCGTTGTCGATGGCATTGACCGGACCATCTCCCACGGCAGCCGTATGCTCAACGACATGACCCACTTTTACCTTAATGGTGGCTTCCGTGGTCGGGTCTTCCTCGGCATCACGTTTTTCGACAATGACTCGCAACCCGAGTAATTCAAAGGCAGGCCGATGCGTGCCCAACGCTTCCCGTACCATGAGTTCGAAGGAACCCTCCGCGCCCTCGAATTGGTACCCCTCCCGTTCACGATCCTTGAGCTGGGCCAACAATTGTTGCACCCGGGGATGATCCCTAGACAGGGTCACCCCATATTCTTCAAGCTTATGGGCCACCCCACTGCGTCCAGTGCTATCAGATACCAACACGCGTTGCCGATTTCCGACCAATTCTGGGCGAACATGCTCATACGTCAGCGGGTTTTTTTGAACAGCGTGGATATGGATCCCCCCCTTATGAGCAAAGGCCGCATCCCCTATATACGCCTGTCGTTTATTCGGCAACAAATTCGCAATCTCCGACACATAGAGAGAGACATTGCGAAGATGCTGTAACCGGCCTTCACCCAAGACCGGCCTACTCATCTTTAATTCAAGATTGGCTACAACCGAACACAAATTAACATTCCCGCACCGCTCCCCAATGCCGTTCATCGTACCTTGGACTTGCCGCGCGCCCATTTTGACGGCAAGGGTATTCGCCACAGCCATGTCCGCATCGTTATGGGCATGGATACCCAATGGGACTTGGCAGGTAGCTTGAACCTTCTGCCAGATGTCTTCAATTTCCCAGGGCATGGTCCCGCCATTTGTATCGCACAAAATGATGCGTTCGGCTCCTCCCTCGACAGCACAGCGTACTGTTTCCAGCGCATATTCAGGATCTGCTTTAAACCCATCGAAAAAGTGTTCGGCATCGTAGAACACCGATTTTCCGTGTGAACGAAGATAGGCAATGGAGTCTTGGATTAATTCTAAATTACTCTCCAGCGTGGTGCTCAAGGCATCCGTCACATGCAAGGTCCAACTCTTGCCAAAAATGGTAATAAGCCGCGTATCGGCATCAAGGAGGGCTTTGAGGGTTGGATCCTCATCAACAGCATTCCCCGCCTTTCGTGTGGACCCAAATGCCACAATCTTGGCATGCTGCAGCGGAATGGCCTTGATCCTCTGGAAAAATTCAATATCCCGGGGATTGGCCCCAGGCCAGCCCCCTTCGATGAAATGAATCCCCAATTCATCCAATTTTTGGGCGATGCGAATTTTATCATCCACGGAAAAGCTCACATCCTCAGCCTGTGCGCCGTCCCGAAGCGTCGTATCGTAGATTTCTAATTGAACCGATTCGTTACTCACGATGGTATCCCTCTTTGGACGAATGCCTTCCGTCTCTTCCACTCATTGTTTCTAAGTTTCAGGTGATTCGTCAACATCTAGGAGCCTGTCCAAGATTAGCGATCGTCGCGAGGGGGTTCTGGTTTGAGTCAGATGTTTCAATCGTTTGAGGCGAATAGTTGAGCTATTCAACGAAAAGGATCGGAAGATCTGGCCAAATCCAGTGCCCCCGTAGCAGATCACTCTCAGTGCCTGTGACAAAATAACTTTGACATCTCACATCCCGTCTTCGTGTCCTCTTTGAACGGGTCTCAATCGAAAAACCCTCAACATAGCCGTGCGCTACCTCGGATTTTTCTCAATCGTTCCGTCCAAATCCGACACAAATCTTGGCGCGATTTTGTCACAGCCACTAATCTTGGACCGGCTCGTCCAGGCGAAATTCTTGATGCAAGGCTTTAATCGCGGAATCAAGGTCTCGTTCATCCAGCACACAGGAAATTTTTATTTCGGAAGTGCTAATCATCAAGATATTGATCTTTTCCCTGGAGAGGGTCTGGAACATGCGAGAGGCGACACCCGAATGCGATCGCATACCCACACCGACAATCGACACTTTGGCGATTTCATCCTTGACTTCAATGGTCTGCGCACCAAGTTGGGTTTTGGCCTTCTCCATCATCGGCAATGCCCGAGGCAAATCCGTACGAGGCACGGTAAACGAAATATCGGCTAAGGACCCCTGACTCACGTTCTGAATAATCATATCCACGGTAATTGATGCGCCTGCCACCGCGCTAAAGAGTTCCGCAGCAATCCCAGGCCGGTCAGGCACTCCGACAACGGTGATTTTGGCTTGGTTGCGATCACCGGCCACGCCTGAAACCACGGCGCGTTCCATATCTGCATCTTCATGTGTCACGAGTGTGCCTTCCCCCTCCTGGAAGCTTGATTTTACTTCTACCGGAACACCGTATTTCGCCGCAAATTCAACTGATCGGGATTGAAGAACATTGGCCCCTAGACTAGCTAACTCCAGCATCTCTTCATACGATAACTTGTGAATTTTTCTGGCTGACGGCACAACCTTCGGGTCAGCCGTATACACACCATCCACATCCGTAAAAATCATACATCGATCGGCTTTTAGCGAAGCCGCCAGGGCAACTGCCGTAAGGTCAGATCCTCCACGCCCCAAGGTGGTAACCTCAGACCGCTCATTTACTCCCTGGAACCCCGCCACGACGGGGAGCACTCCTTCCGCGAGTGCTTGACGAACAGGAGCCGCCATAATCTTTGCGATTCGAGCCCGTGTATGGGAACTATTGGTCACAATTCCCACCTGGCGCCCAGTAAAAGAACGGGCATTGATCCCTCGACCACGAAGCGCCATGGCCAAAAGGGCAATCGTGACCCTCTCTCCGGAAGAGAGCAAAACGTCCAGTTCTCTATCATCCGGATGCGACGTAACTTCGTGCGCCAGTCGCATTAATCGGTCGGTTTCTCCGCTCATCGCGGAAAGAACCACCACGACTTGATGGCCAGCTCGTATGGTTTGCTCAATTCGCTCGGCGACTCGGTGGATGCGATCAAGGTCGCCAACTGAGGTCCCACCAAATTTTTGGACAAACAGCGCCATTACCGTGGAGATTTTGCAACGAACCCGTTCATTAATCGTGTGGCATCTTTCGCTCCGTTAGGCGATTTCTGAGCCTCCAATTCATTGAATTGTATCTGCGTATTTTTCTCTTGAGATGTTCCACTCTCATATAACACAAAGGGAGTCGAGGGCGTTCCAGCCTGTTCGTCACGACCGCCTCCCCACCGATTACAGACTACCAGGATTCGACAATCTCCAGCTTGCTGTGCATGCTTCATCAGTGGTCCCACTAATTCCTGATCAAACTGCTCCAACCGAGTAACCTTTTCCTTAGGATAGCCTTCCCTAATATCCGGTTGTTCTTGAACATGAATGTAGACCAACGGAACTTGCTCGATCAGCTTCACCGCGACGTCCGCATACGCTTCAAAGACACTGCGGGAGGAATCGCTATCCGTATCCACATTGAGGCCTTTCATTCCCGCGCAACGGCTGATGCCAAGATGTAAATCTGAATTCGATAGCGTCAAGCCTGTGATCCCAAATCGATCTTTGAATGAGGGCAGTTCAATGGGCTTGCCCGGCCCCCACAACCACAAACCATTTCCTGGTCTGAGACCCGCTTCGACTCGGTCCTGATTCACGGGATGGTTCCGTAGAATGACTCGTGACGCCTCCATCAATTCCTTGAGCACATTGGCTTTGTCCCCTTGTGGGAGAAAGGTGCTCACGGCTTGCCCCACAGCAAAATGGGGATCCTGACAAGTCATCCGCGCGACTCCGCCAACCCATACCATCAAATGCCGACACCCCGTGCCCGCATAAAATTGGATGGATTCCGAGCCAAGTTGCTCATTGGCCATATCAATCAGTTCGCGGGCATCTTCCGTGCTAATGCCTTCCGCCGTGTCATCTTCCAACACGACGTGGGCATCCAGTTTATTGCTCTCAACATGGCCAGGGGCCGGTCCCAGTGTGACAATATTGCAGATAAACGCGACGTCCTGTTGGCCCAACACGACTTCAAGCCCAGCGCCGGCCAAGGGACCAGGACCGGAATAATACTTTTGCGGATCATAGCCCAACAGAGCCAAGTGGGTGACATCCCCGGTGAGAGGTCGTCCAGCCCCCGGCAACGTCATCGACCCAAATTCCCCGTGGGAAGCCAGGAAATCTAGTGACGGGGTAGATGCAACTTGCAAGGGAGTTTGGTCACCAAGTTCGGAGGAGGAAAGACCGGCGATGCCATCGCCTTGGAGAATGATAGTTTTCATGTTGGGCTCTCAGATGTTGGGCTATGAAGAATGGAATCGTTTACGAAGGTTGTCGGTGCTTTAGGCTCTTAACAATGCTAACACTTCTTCCCTTGTTGCTGTGACCATACGGGGGCGAGGCGAGGTTTCAACGGCAATTTCAGGATCCTTTAATCCATGTCCGGTTAACGTGCACACCACGGTGGTGCCTTCGGGCAACAGCCCGGCTTGGCTACACCTGGTAACCCCAGCCACGGAGGCGGCTGAGGCTGGTTCACAAAACACACCTTCTTCATTGGCTAGAGTTCGATAGGCAGTCAGAATCTCTTTATCGGTAACAATATCAATTTTTCCCGAAGATTCATCCACAGCTTGAAGGGCCAGATTCCAACTCGCCGGGTTTCCAATTCGAATCGCTGTGGCCACCGTTTGTGGATCTTCAATCACATGACCGCGAACGATGGGGGCAGCGCCTTCGGCCTGAACACCCATCATCTTGGGCAGTTGATGAATTTGGCCAGCGGCGTGATATTCACGATATCCCTTCCAATACGCAGAGATATTTCCGGCATTGCCGACCGGAAGAAAATGAAACGTCGGGGCGCGCCCAAGTTGATGGCACACTTCCATGGCCGCCGTCTTTTGGCCTTCCAATCGAAACGGATTCAGGGAGTTCACGAGTTCAAACTCATCTTCGGCACAGAGTTCTCGGGCAATTGTCAGCGCTTGATCAAAGTTCCCTTCAATTTGAAACACGATGGCTCCATGTACCATGGCCTGGGCCAACTTTCCAAGAGCAATCTTTCCCGCAGGGACCAACACATAGACCGGCAAGCCGGCTTTGCCTCCATACGCTGCGGCAGAGGCAGACGTATTCCCCGTTGAGGCGCACATGATCGCCCGCACCTGTTTTTCCATGGCCTTGGAAACGGCAAGGGTCATGCCCCGATCTTTAAATGATCCGGTCGGATTGGCACCTTCGACCTTCAAATACAACTCCACCTGTGGACAGATCTTCTTCGCCAAGCGATCGGCTCGAATCAATGGTGTATTGCCTTCGCACAAACTGATGACAGGCGTGTGCTCCGACACAGGAAGAAATTTACGAAATTCTTCAATGACGCCGCGCCACGGGGTCATCGCCACACTCCATGACCGAGAAAGAATTGAAATGTCTTTCGCGCACCCTGCACTCGGTTTCGGTTCATATGGTCACCCCACCTCATCGCTCTTCATCCTCAACTCGAATAAGCATGGTGGGTTGAGACACAACAGAAGACATCTGATTGATTTCTCTGAGCGCGGTTTGCACGGATCGTTCCGATGCACGATGCGTCATAATGATTAAGGGAACGGCTTGGGCTTCATGGCGACCCTGTTGAAGCACCGACATGATGCTGATGCCACGATTGCCCAACACTCCGGCAATTTGAGATAGAACACCAGGGCGATCCAAAACCATGCAGCGTAAATAATACCGCGTGGTCAATTCTTCCATTGGTCGAATGCGAATCGGAATGCGCTGGTCTTGCAGAAACGATGTCGGCGGCACACGCCCGCAGGCCTGCCGTTGGATGTTGCGAGCGATATCAATCACATCACTGACCACAGCGCTCCCTGTCGGCAACGCTCCAGCGCCTTGCCCATACAACATGACGTCCCCAACGGCATCCCCAACAACATGAATCGCGTTATAGACCCCCTGGACTTGGGCCAATGGTGATTCTTTGTCAATCAGCGCTGGATGAACACGCGCTTCCACTGCTCCATTATGAAGCTTGGCGATCCCCAACAATTTCACGACCATTCCCAATTCTGACGCATATTGAATGTCCAAGGCCGTGACCCGCTGAATGCCCTCCGTAAACACGTCCTTCACATTCACAGGAGTCCCAAATGCCAAATTCACCATGATGGCTAATTTGTGGAGAGTATCAATGCCCTGGATATCAAACGTCGGATCGGCTTCGGCATACCCCTCAGCTTGTGCTTGAGCCAGCGCGTCTTCAAAATCCTGCTGTTCCTTGAGCATTTTCGTGAGGATATAATTCGCGGTACCATTGAGAATACCAACGATGGACGTACATCGATTGGCTGCCAACCCTTCGGTCAGTGCACGGATGATCGGAATGCCGCCACCCACACTTGCCTCAAATCCAACATCCAAACCGGCGCGAGCCGCTGCCGTAAACACATCTTCCCCATGTACCGCAAGAAGCGCTTTATTCGCGGTCACGACATGCTTGCCTTGGGCCATCGCATCGAGCATAACGCGTTTCGCCGCGTCATACCCACCGATGAGTTCAATGACAATATCGATCGTGGGATCATTGAGCAGGCCTGTAAGATCCGAGGTGAGCAGGCCATCGGGAAGGACAATGCCTCGATCCGTGGTCACATCCAAATCCACGATCCGTGTGAGTTCAAGTGGAACACCAACCCGACGAGCAATCAGGTCTCGGTTGTCGAGTAAAATGTTGGCGGTCCCGGTCCCCACGGTTCCTAGCCCGACCAAACCAATGTTGATGCACGATTTCATGACGGT
>CAYMQW010000091.1:0-7433 GCA_964392595.1 uncultured Nitrospiraceae bacterium | reverse complement strand
TTGGCGCGATATTGATCAAGTTATTTTCTCGCGGGTCCTAAGCAAGTGTTGCGAAGAAACGAAAAAGGCCCGTTCCTATACACAGCAGGAACGGGCCTTTTGACGATTTCGAGGCTTACAGCAGACTACACATCATAGTACATGACGAATTCGTGTGGATGCGGTCGAATCCGTACTGGATCCACCTCATTATCCCGTTTGTAACCAATCCAGGCCTTCACCAAGTCTTCACTAAAGACTCCGCCTTTTAACAGAAATTGAAAATCATTTTCCAGATTGTTCAACGCCTCGTCCAAACTCGCCGGCATCGTCGGAATATTTCCTGCTTCTTCTGGTTCTAAATCATAAAGATTTTTGTCCATGGCTTCGCCTGGATCGATTTTATTTTGAACGCCATCAAGCCCGGCCATTAACATGGCGCTGAAGGCCAAATAACAATTCGCGGATGGATCTGGAAACCGCACCTCGATCCGCTTGGCTTTGGGGTTAGGAGAATACATGGGAATACGAATTCCCGCTGATCGGTTTCGACTGGAATAGGCCAATAACACTGGCGCCTCAAAACCCGGAGTCAACCGCTTATAAGAATTGGTTGTAGGATTGGTAAGTGCCGCCAGGGCTGGACTATGCTTAAGAATGCCTCCGATATAATGCAAGCACATCTTGGAGACACCAGCATATTCTTTCCCAGCAAACAGAGGTTTCTTATCCTTCCAAATACTTTGGTGCGTATGCATGCCCGTGCCATTGTCTTGAAATAACGGTTTTGGCATAAACGTCGCGGTCTTGTTATGTCGCCGAGCCACGTTTTTCACAATGTATTTATACAGCATCATTTTATCAGCCATGCTGACTAAGGTATCAAAACGAAGATCAATTTCCGCCTGGCCGGCGGTCGCCACTTCATGGTGATGTTTTTCAACATGCATGCCGGCCTTTTCCATTTCCCGAACCATTTCTGAACGAAGGTCTTGCTGTGTATCCGTTGGTGGGACAGGAAAATACCCTTCCTTATGTCTTGGGCGAGAGCCAAGGTTTTGACCTTCTTGACCGGAATTCCAAATGCCTTCATCGGAATCAATGAAATAGTATCCCGAATGACTGTTTTGATCGTAACTGGCATGATCAAACACAAAGAACTCCGCTTCCGGTCCCCAAAAAGACACATCACCAATTTTAGTGCTCTTTAAATATTGCTCGGCCCGCAGGGCAACACCTCGCGGGTCACGTTCATAGCCTCCACGAGAAATGGGGTCTTGGACATTGCAGATCATACTCAGTGTCGGAATTTCCGTAAACGAATCCATTTTGGCTGTGTTGGGATCCGGAACAACCAGCATGTCACTATTCTCAATCATCTTCCAACCACGAATAGATGATCCATCAAACCCGGACCCATCCTTAAATAAATCCATGTTGAGTTCAGATGTGGGAATGGAAAAATGCTGCCATGTTCCAACCAAATCCACAAACCTCAAGTCGACCATTTCGACTTTGTTCTTTTTCGCAAAATCCAGAACCTCACGGGCTGTCATTCTCTACCTCCTTCACAAAGATAAATTGAAGATCTTCGATACACTCCAGATCCATTCGGATACTCCTGCAATGGCACCATCCGCCACACAAAGACATCCGGCGATTATGAGTATGCGCTCTCATTATGTTGACTGAGGTCGAGTCCAACATTTTCATCATCGGACGACACCCGCAGACCAATCGTCATATCAACAACTTTCAAAATAATAAAGGTCCCAATCACCACAAAGACTAAGGTGAAAATGGCTAGTACCGCTTGAATGAGGAATTGTCTGGAATTGCCAAAAAATAATCCTTGCGCTCCGATTGATGCAAATAACCCGGTTGCAAGAATACCGGTAATACCACCCACTCCATGAATCCCCACCACATCGAGGGAGTCATCATACCCCAGACGCGTCTTCCAGATAACCGCAGTATAACAAAGAACCCCTGCAAGAATTCCCACGAATAATGCAGAAAGTGGACCCAGAAATCCAGCACCAGGTGTAATCGTCGCCAATCCGGATATTATTCCGCTCGCAACCCCCAATACGGTGGGTTTGCCTTGATAGATCCATTCGGCGATCATCCAGCTAATTCCTCCCGCACAGGCCGCAATGTGTGTGGCCACAAACGCAGAGACAGCCACGTCGTTGGCTCCTAAGGCACTCCCCGCGTTAAACCCAAACCACCCGAACCATAAGAGTCCGGTGCCTAACACCGCCATGGGCAAGTTATGCGGGGGCATGGCCTCCACCCCAAGGCCTGTTCGTTTGCCAATGACGATAGCACAAATCAAGGCGCCGAATCCTGAACTGATATGAACGACCGCCCCTCCCGCAAAATCGAGAGCGCCGATCTGAGAGAGCCATCCGCCGCCCCACACCCAATGCGCTAAGGGAGAATAAATACATGTCGACCAGAGCACCGCGAAGGCGATCAATGCCGTAAATTTCATCCGTTCGGCAAAACTCCCTGTGATCAACGCAACCGTAATCGCCGCAAACATGAGTTGAAAAACCATAAAGAGCAAATGGGGAATCCCTGTCCCCGGAAACACATCCGTTCCGACACCTTTCAGGCCCAGATAGTCCAACCCGCCGATGACCCCACCGACATCCGGGCCAAAGGCTAAGGTATACCCCCACAACACCCAGACGATGCTAATAACACACAAAATAATCGTCGTATGCATGATCGTGCCAAGCACATTTTTGGTTCGCACCAGTCCACCATAAAACAACGCCAAACCAGGGAGGGTCATGCAAAGAACAAGGGCAGAAGAGACCAAAATCCACGCGGTATCTCCCGAATCAATGGCCTTTGATGTCCCTTTCTGAGCCCACACAGTCGAAAGGCTTACACTCCCTACCACAACCATAATGAGCAGCCAGATTGTGCACTGCTTGGCTCGTTTCACGCGATCACCTCGGGGGAAAATTAAACCCTCAAATAATTAGGCGGCCCTGGAAGGAACAACCCTTGGAATAGTCACATTACACGGCGCCCTCTCCGGACTCACCAGTTCGAATTCTGATGACACTACCCAATTCATATACAAAAATTTTTCCATCACCAATACTTCCTGTTTTCGCCGCACGCGAAATGGTTTCAAGTACTTTTTGTTCCAGATTGTCAGGGATAGCCAGTTCCAACTTAATTTTTGGCACAAAGTCAATTTGATATTCCGTTCCACGATACGTTTCTTTATGCCCTTTCTGACGACCAAACCCTTTGACTTCCGTCACCGTCATGCCCTGAACCCCTAACTCAACCAATGCATCTTTGACTTCATCAAGTTTGAAGGGCTTGATAATGGCTTCAATCAATTTCATGACTAGACCCTCTCTCTTATGTAGGTGAGATTACAAAAGGATCTCCAAATCGTAATCAACTATCGAAGGTCCTCATGATCCTCACATTAGCAAGCAAAATTGCTCAATAGTTATGTATACGCCCGTTCGCTGTGTTGGGAAATATCGAGTCCTATGATCTCATCTTCTTTGGTCACGCGAAGCCCGATAGTCAAATCAAGCACCTTTAAAATAATAAACGTGCCGACAAAAGAAAATACCCAGGTTGCTCCGACGCCAATGAATTGAATCACCACTTGTTCTGAATTCCCAAAAAACAACCCGGTTGCCCCACCGACACTGGCAAAAAGACCAGTGGCAATCGCGCCCCAAGAACCCCCAATCCCATGGATCGCAAGAACATCAAGGGCATCATCAAACCCCAGCCGACTTTTCCACAAGACCGCGAGATAACAGAAAACGCCACCTCCTATCCCGACACAAATCGCCGAGATGGGTCCCACGAATCCTGCCGCGGGAGTGATAGCCACCAACCCTGCAACCGCTCCACTCGCTGCTCCAAGAGCGGTGGGCTTGCCCCGATAGGCCCATTCCACAACAAGCCAAGCCAACGCTCCTGCTGCCGTCGCGACATGAGTGGCCACAAACGCACCCGAGGCGATTCCATCTGCCGCCAACGCGCTGCCTGCATTGAAGCCAAACCATCCAACCCACAACAGCGACGCTCCAATCAACGTAAAGGGAAGATTATGGGGGGCCATCTTTTCCGTCCCATATCCATGACGTGTACCGAGTACCAGTGCCGCAGCTAAGGCCGCCACGCCTGAACTAATATGGACTACTGTTCCACCAGCAAAATCAAGGGCTCCGAGTTTCCCTAACCATCCACCGCCCCATACCCAATGCGCTAAGGGGGAATAGATAAAGGTCGCCCAGAGTACCGCAAACAAGATAAACGCGCCAAATTTCATTCGTTCAGCAATCGCACCGCTAATCAGGGCTACGGTGATCCCAGCAAACATAAGCTGAAACACCATAAAGGCCGAGTGGGGAATGGCCGTACCAGAGAACGCCTCAGCTCCAACGCCACGGAGGCCTAAAAATTCAAAACTTCCTATGATACCACTAACATCCGAACCAAATGCAATCGTATATCCCCAAAGCACCCAGACAATACTCACCACACACACAGCAATAAAGCTATGCATCATCGTGCTGAGCACATTCTTATTCCGGACCATTCCTCCGTAAAATAACGCCAAACCAGGAATAGTCATGAGCAGCACTAACGCCGAGGACGTGAGAATCCAACCTGTATCACCCGCACTAATCGGTGCGACTTCCCCAGATTCCTCACCAAACACTGGGACAGTAAAAGTTGCAAGTAAAAACACTGACATTAAAAACAAAAGATATTTATACGTACTTTTCCTAGTCATCGTTATGTCTCCCTCGTAACTCTTTTATGAAACTTCCCTAAAAGAGGAAGATCCCTTCAACAGCTAAGGTTGATTGATTGTTCCCAACCCCAGCACCATCTTGAAACGTGTTTTGATCAGACTTATCGTACCGAAATTCTGCTCGAGTAATTAAATTAGGAGCTGGTTTAAATTGTAAGGTGTAGGTCATTTCCCAAAGAGTTTGGGCAGCCGTTGACCCTGCGGCACAGACAAGAGCATTACCCGCACCGTTTGCGGTTCCCGTTGCATTAGCACAACTAAAGAATCCTGCGGCATCTTCAAAAACTTCCGCCCGTACTCGAGCTCCCCACTGATCAGTGAAATCATAAATGAAATATCCGGCGACACCATTCCAGCGAGCGTTTGCTCCCCCGGCACCAGAATTGGCCTGATTCCCGAAATAGCCCTCCAACACAACCTCGGCTTTGTCTGTCACTTGAACATCAAGAATCCCACCTAACATAACACGATCAGAATTACTCACGCCTCTGGTTCCTTCAGGGCCCCAGAACCCAAACAATGAAACCGCAACATTATCCATGGGTGAGATTGACAAGAGTGCTTCGATCGATTTACTACTATTTCCATCCACTTGGGCACCACCAAAAGAATTGATCGCACTCATTGAAAATGAGACATAGTCATTAAAATCATAGGACCCACGAACCCCTGTGACCGTGAAAGGTTCTCCCATCCCAAACAAAAAGGACCGAGAGAAATTGGGATTCACGTAACTTTCAATCACCTCATATCCAATGAGAGTATTCATTCGACCAGCCTGAATCGTTAGCCCATTTCCAATCGGAGCGAGATATTGGATATACGCTTCTTGAAAATCGAAATCTTCACCGGGATCCCCAGTATCCACCAAGGAACCACCACCTGCGCCAGAAGTGCCACCAGTAAATTTTGCATCCTCACCAAAATTCAGTTTAATACGAAATCCCGCACGATCTGTAATATCCCCACCCGCTTTGGCTACTTTTTCAAAAACAATTTGGGCCAAGTTTGGGCGGAAAGAATTCGAATCCCCATCGAAAATTCTATTTTGGTTGGTGCCAGAAGCTGGGTTATTGAAGTTCTGGGTATAGGACGTTGACACAAACCCATAGAGGGAAAGGTCTAGTTTTTTGGCGAGGGAATTCTCATCCTCTTCCGCCATCGATTCCGAAACAAAAACAGGCATGACCAACAGAACCATGGCTGCAGCCGTAACCATGAGAGGAGTGAGTATTTTTTTCACACAAGGAAGAATCTTCAAGGTCATTGCAAACTCCTTTCAAGAAAACATCGTATTTTAATGGTTGTCATTCCAAGTTGCATATCGACAACTCCGTCATGCTGCACTTCATTGTGCCAAAAAATATTTCACAAAAACATGTATTCCTAATTGATGACATACGGAAAATCCCTTAGCGATTTAGCCGCACATTAAACAGCATTTTTGAGCCAAATCCAAGCAAAAAAAAGTCCTCAACCCTAGAATTCAGGCTGAGGACTACGTCGTCCTACATAGTTTTTAGAAAAACACACTAAGACTTCACTGTCCTAGTGAGAAACTTTTATAAACTGGAACGGCGCTCGAAGTCAAGACAAAACTTCTCTTTACTGAGAAAAGCGCATCAATGCGAACCCAGACACGTTGGCTTCGCAAAAACAAATCCTGGATTGATATATGTGTCACCTCTCCAATATGGTACACATATCCTTTAAAACCAGGAAGGATTTCGGCACCATGGGTAGCCTCTCCTCTTCAGAGTCTGATTCCTCAATTCCCTCCAACCCTTTAGGTGGAAAAACCCGCATTGTCGATCAATCGGATTCATCCTCATATCCCCGACCAAGTGCTGCGCTAAAAGATGCCGGTCCACAGGATCTCATTTATATTCGACCCGGTCAGTATGAAGATCGTCTATTCATATCGGAACAACCCATACACATCATGGGCGCTGGCCGCGATCAGGTTCAAATATTTAGCCGGAGAAGCGGACCTCTGTACCTACAAAAAATTCCACGCGGACACATTTCAGGAATCACCTTTCGGTATGTGGGGAGTGACCAACATTCCGCCATGAACATTCTTGATTCCACCTGTACCATCTCTCAATGCCGAGCGACGGAGGGTATTTTATCCGGCATCGTCATCTATGGCCCACAGTGCAAGCCAACTCTGAGTGACAATGAGGTCTGCGCCAATCGTGAGTCAGGTATTTTCACATTTGGCGGAGCCCGTCCATACATCACCAAGAATGTATGTTTTGACAATCATCATTTCGGCCTTGCGGTTCGAGATGATGGAACCCAGCCGGATCTCATAAAAAATATCTGCCACAATAATATGCTCAGTGGTATCTTGTTATTTCATGGAGCAAAAGCCTTGGTACTCGAAAATACCTGTGAACAGAACTTCCATTGGGGAGTGGTCATGACACCAGACAGCCAAACATCCCCTGAACAAGAACAATTACTTCAAGCCAATACCCTCACACAAAACCCACGAGGGGCTCTCATCGTCACCCATGAACCCCTCAGCGAAATTGGCCGGTAGGAGGTTGTTCAAAACGGGCGTCAGCGGCATTCTCGGCCCTTTGTCGTGCTCACGTACTATGAGTACGCTCCGCGCGCCAAAGTGCCTGCGGCC
>CAYMQW010000090.1:6735-7448 GCA_964392595.1 uncultured Nitrospiraceae bacterium | reverse complement strand
ATGAGCAAATTGGGGGGGCCGCCGCCATCAAAGCCACTGTCGAGGCCTTTTATGATCTAGTTCTGGGTAATCCTCTCTTACAACCGTTCTTCGTCGATGTCGATATGGCCCAACAGAAGGCCAAACAAGTCGAATTCCTCAGCCACGCCCTCGTGGGACCTGTTCAATCCCGAGGTCCAAGCATGAAACAGGCGCACGCACACTTGCCTATTGAAGAAACACATTCCAATAGGGTGACTGAGCATTTAGTTCAGACGTTAACGGTTTTACAAGTTCCGCAGCCCCTCATTGATCAAATTGTCACACTCGTCGGCCCAGTAGCCTTACATTGTCAATACACCAACTGCCTCAGAATGGCATACAACAAATAGTCAACCAATTTCTCAAAACGGGAGGGAAATATCGATGGATAACCAAAACGCTCCAGGATCGGCCGCTGTCATGGACGCACCAACAACAGAAAACAACCACGTGGCAGACTTAAAAGGCCTCATGGACGCTATTAATAGAGCTCAGGCAGTCATCGAATTCAACCCGGATGGCACGGTAATAACCGCCAATGACAATTTCCTAAAAACCTTGGGGTATACATTGCCCGAGATTCAGGGCCAGAACCATCGGATGTTCTGCCATCCGGCCTATACCGCCAGCCCTGAATATACCGACTTCTGGGCCAAGTTAAATCGGGGTGACTTCGATGCCGGGGTCTATCT
>CAYMQW010000090.1:0-6725 GCA_964392595.1 uncultured Nitrospiraceae bacterium | reverse complement strand
GGGGTGTGGAGTCGGGCCACCTATACCCCGGTGTTCGATGCCAATGGGCAAATATCCAAAGTCGTCAAGCTTGCCAGGGATATCACGGTGGAGAGGAACCACGCGTTGGAAGACGAAGCCAAGATGGCCGCCATTAATAGAGCCCAAGCCTCCATTGATTTCAACATGGACGGCACCATCATCACAGCCAACGAAAACTTCCTCAC
This sequence comes from uncultured Nitrospiraceae bacterium, assembly GCA_964392595.1. Classification (GTDB taxonomy): domain Bacteria; phylum Nitrospirota; class Nitrospiria; order Nitrospirales; family UBA8639; genus Nitronereus. Next base: position 6,519 of record CAYMQW010000090.1, on the reverse strand, counting down.
GACCCTGGGTTATGACCTCTCGGAGATTCAAGGCAAACACCATCGGATGTTCTGCGATCCGGCCTATACCGCCAGCCCTGAGTATGCCGCCTTCTGGGCCAAGCTGAACCGCGGCGATTTCGATGCCGGGGTCTACATGCGGCTGGGTAAAGGAGGGAAAGAGGTGTGGATACAGGCCTCCTACAATCCCGTCTTGGATACCAACGGCAAGGCCTACAAGGTGGTTAAATTTGCCACGGACATTACGGAGAAGAAGCAACAGGAGATTCTTGCTGAAAAACGTGAGCGTGAACAAGCGGCCAAGCTGCAAGAAGGCGTCACGCAAATTGCTGAAATTGGAACCACTTTGGCTGGCGCGTCCGAGGAACTCACCGCGACCAGTTCGGAAATGGGAGCGAATGCGGAAGAAACGTCCGCCCAAGCCAATGTCGTGGCCGCGGCGGCTGAAGAGGTAAGCAAAAACATCCAATCGGTGGCAACTGGTGCTGAGGAAATGAGTGCGACGATCAAGGAAGTCGCCCAAAACACCACGGAATCCGCCAAGGTCGCCGGTCAAGCTGTGAACGTGGCTGAATCCGCGAATGCCACCGTGGCCAAACTTGGTGAGAGCAGCGCCGAAATCGGCAGCATCATTAAAGTCATTACGTCCATTGCCCAGCAAACCAACCTCCTAGCCCTCAACGCCACGATCGAGGCGGCCCGCGCCGGAGAGGCCGGGAAGGGATTTGCGGTGGTGGCGAATGAGGTGAAGGAATTGGCGAAAGAAACCACCAAGGCCACTGAAAATATCGGCCGGATGATTGAGTCGATCCAAACCGATACCAAGGGCGCAGTTGAAGCCATTGCGCAAATCAGCGGAATTATCAAACAAGTCAATGATTTCCAAAATACGATTGCCAGTGCGGTCGAAGAGCAATCCGTGACGACAAACGAAATGACACGAAACGTCACCGAAGCCTCCAAAGGCAGCATGGAAATCGCCAGCAATATCACGAGTGTGGCTCAAGCAGCCAAAGGGACGAGTGAAGGTGCGACCGATACACAAAAAGCGGCTGCAGAGCTTTCGAAAATGGCCGCGAACCTACAGGTCGTCGTAGCCACACTCACCTAATCGTGGGTGAACGGGGGGGGCTTTCTTAGGACGAGGAGGACCATCCCCTCTGCGACTTTAAAGGGTATTCAGAGATTAAGAGAGAACAGAGGAGGAATGCATGCGTACGCTGATCATTGATGACGCGAAAGCGATGAGGATTATCCTTAAACAAATTATTCAGTCCATTGGTGGGCAAGTCGAAGAAGCCGGCAATGGGAAGGAGGGGTTGGAGAAACTCAAGAGTATGGGCCAAGCCGACTTAGTGTTGGTTGATTGGAACATGCCGGAAATGAATGGGCTTGATTTTGTTCGTGCGGTTCGAGCTGATCCGAATTATCGAAAATTGCCGATCATGATGGTGACCACCGAAACGGAAGCCTCGCAAATGGGCAAAGCCCTCGCCGCAGGGGCCAATGAATACGTCACCAAACCCTTCACCAAAGATACGATTCAAGGCAAATTCAAACTGTTGGGGATCAAGGTATAACCCATGCCAAAAATTCGTGTGTTAATCGTGGACGACTCCGTCGTCATCCGACGAATGTTGAGTCATGAACTGGAAAAGGACCCGGGCTTAGAAATTGTGGGAACCGCGGCCACGGGAAAAATCGCCCTGGCCAAAATCCCCCAGGTGAATCCTGACATCGTGACGATGGATATTGAAATGCCGGAAATGGATGGGCTGGAAGCTGTCACTGAGGTGAGAAAAATTTATGCCACACTTCCCATTATTATGTTCAGTACCCTCAGTCAGCGGGCGGCGAAAGAAACCTTGGAGGCTCTTTCCCGTGGTGCCAATGACTATGTCACGAAACCAGCCAATGTGGGGAGTGCGACCCTGGCGATGCAACAAGTCCGGGAGGAACTCATTCCCAAAATCAAGGCGCTGTGTCCCGGTCTGGGAACACCAGTCGTGCCTTCCCGCCCGGCGAGTTCTCTAGTCTCTCCCCTCCCTCAAACCATTACTGCAAAAGGACCATCTCCAGACCAGGTGGTCGATATTGTGGCTATTGGCGTGTCGACGGGAGGGCCCAACGCCTTAATGGATATTTTTGAGTCACTTCCCACTAACCTTCCCGTTCCGATCGTGATTGTCCAACACATGCCTCCAATTTTTACCCAATGTCTCGCTGATCGGCTGACCGTCAAATCGGGGATCACCGTCCAAGAGGGTTCCCCCGGAACACCACTTCTCCCCGGGAACGCCTGGATCGCACCTGGTGGGTATCACATGATGGTCATCCGAAAAGGGACTCGCGTCGAACTCGCTATCAACCAGGACCCGCAAGAAAACTCCTGTCGCCCGTCCGTGAATGTCCTGTTTCGATCGGTGGCGCAGGTGTTTGGTCCACGGACTCTCGCGGTCATTTTAACGGGAATGGGGGAGGATGGTCTCCGGGGTTGTGAAGTGCTCAAAGAATGTGGATCCTCCATTATTGCGCAAGACGAGGCCAGCAGTGTGGTCTGGGGTATGCCGGGTGCCGTGGCCAAAGCGGGTCTGGCTGATACCGTGCTGCCATTACATCGTATAGCCAACGAAATCGTTTCGCGGGTTCAGAAGGGGCGGGTCCCGCAACCCCCTCGTGAACCGGCACTGTGTTAGGACCTGAGAGAAAATACCTTGAACATCTCGCATCCAATCTTCGGGCCATCTTTGAACGGGCCTCAATCGAAACACCCTCACCATAGCTGTGCTATGCCTCGAGTTTTCCTCAATCGTTCCGTCCAAATCCGACCCAAATCTTGGCGCGATAGGGTCCAAGGTATTTTCTCTCAGGTCTTTAATCCATCCTCATTCCGTTAAAGGGGAACTTGTATGTCGGTTGCTACGATGATTGTCGCGAATGAAAATAATTTGATCTATTTACGAGATTTAATTCTTACCCGATCGGCCATCGTGCTAGAACCCGAAAAAGACTACCTCTTACAAGCCCGGCTTGAACCGGTGGCGAAAGAAGCCGGACTCGCCTCCTTGGACGAATTAGCTCACATTCTTCGAACCGCCCCCTCTGGACCTCTCCATGAAAAAGTGGTCGAAGCCATGACAACCAATGAAACAAGTTTCTTTCGAGATGTTCATCCCTTTGAAGCCTTTAAGGAATCCGTCCTGCCTGACATGATCAAAAAACGGGCGGACAGCCGAAAGCTCTCCATCTGGTGTGGGGCGAGTTCCTGTGGGCAGGAACCCTATACGGTCGCCATGGTGATTCGAGAACATTTTCCTGAATTGGCGACATGGGATATTACATTTCTTGCGACTGATCTCTCGACGCAAATGTTGGAGAAATGTCGCGAAGGCAAGTACAGTCAATTGGAAGTGAATCGTGGGCTTCCAGCCCAACTTCTGATGAAATATTTTGAAAAGAAGGGGATGAAATGGCACATTAAAAAGGAGCTCCGGAACATGATTGAGTTTCAACCACTCAATCTAGCCGGGAGGTGGCTCCCGATGCCCAAAGTGGATATTGTCTGGCTTCGCAATGTCTTAATTTACTTTGATGTTGAAATGAAAAAAGAAATATTTCAAAAAGTTCGGGGCATCATGCAACCGGACGGATACCTCTTTTTAGGTGGGGCGGAAACCACCCTGGCTATTGATGATCATTTCGAACGGCTCCGATTCAACGGGACCTCCTGTTATTGCCTTGGCAACAATTCTTAGCGTGAGGGGACATCATGCAATTTTTAGAAGAAGAAATTTTAGAAATCACCGAGACCACGTGGAGCGCCATGATGGGGCTAGACATTCATCCGAATGTCACCTATCCTATCCCATCTGGATATGAGAACATTTTGATCGGCCAAGTCAATATTTCAGGAGGCTGGGATGGGCAAGTCCGTTTACATGCCACCGCGGCCTTAGCCCGGTCGACTGCAGAAAAAATCTTTGCGATGCCTCCGGAATCTATCCAAGCCCAAGATCAAATCGACACGATCTACGAACTCACCAATATTATCGCGGGCAATATTAAATCCTTACTGCCCGAGCCCTGCCAGCTTTCGCTCCCCACAGTGCAACTCGGGAGTGAATGGACCCCACATGTTGCTGGGGCCGACCAGGTCAGCGAGTTAGCGTTTGAATGCGAGGGGCATCCGTTACTGGTCACCGTGTGGAAAAACCGGGAACATTAATGCAAAGGAGTGGAGGCACATCATGGAATCAACATCCAATCGGCGCGAATTTACCCGAGTCCGTGTGAACATTCTGAGCGAGCTTCGGTCCGGAGGCCCCGTTGATATCAGCGGCACACTCGCCAATGTCAGTGTAAATGGGATGTTTCTCAATACCGAGGCGCATCTCCCTGAAGAGGCGGCCTGTGACATTTCGCTGTTCCTAGAGGGTGGGGAAGAGACCGTCACCATCCAGATTGAGGGAAAAGTAATCCGGAATGCACCGTGGGGCATAGCCCTTCAGTTTACGAAAATTCTGGGCCCCGAAAGCCTCTCCCATCTGCAGAATCTGGTTCTGTATAACAGCGGAGAGCAGATTTCTCAGGTAGAAGAGGAGTTAGCCAATCATCTAGGCATTCGGCCATTAGACCCTGTGCAGTAGTCAGTCTCCTGCCCTCCTTGTCCATTTTTTGGACACGAGACCATTACCTCCTTGAGCCGGAGTTGCCGTGTTCCATTCCCGCTTGGGTCGCCCTGGAAAAACATTTCCCAATCCTTAATTGCGTAAAATTAGAAACGGCAGTTGGATCACAACAAGGTCACGCTGCTCTTTCATTCTCTGCCTCGGTTGTGGGGTCTCGCGTCGGGCGCGGCGGAGCCGGAGCCCCGAATCGACCCCTCTGGCGAGCACTGTTTGAGCGGAACGAATTGCGCAGCCATCTTATTCAGGGCGGAGGCGGAGGCACCCGCAGGGCCGCGCACGGGCGGAAAATCGACATAGGTAGGTGGTCGCATACTTTCCCTGTCACACCACCGTACGTACGGGTCCGTATACCGCAGTTCGGCGGGTTAAGCTATCGACGAACAGTCAATCGTGGAATCCCAAGTGAGTCGAAGTAGGCTGTCGACAGCGCGATCGTCAGGGCGGGACTCTGAGCCAGCCGCCACGGAGCATGCGCACTGCGCGCCGTCCGCGCAGCCAGCGCGAGCCCCACGCCTCGTTGCCGCAAGGCGGCAAACCGCACCCCTACACGTTTCCACTGCTTCCAGATCGCCGACCGGAGTCGACGTCGAACCCACTCCTCTAACCGACGCAGCACCGACGGGGTCTGACACCTCCCGAAGTACCCAAGCCACCCCCGGAGATAGAGGGCCAGGTCCCGGGCCATTCGGCCAATGGGAACTCCGCGCGTCCGACGCGTCACGCTCCGGATTCGTCTCTTCCACCGCCTGAGGGCCTCCAGCGCAATGCGCCGTTTCGGCTCACGAGACGCCGTAAAACTGAATCCGAGGAACCGCCGGGTCGCTCCCAGCCCCACCGCGCTCTTTTGCTGGTTCACGTGAAGCTTCAGCCGCCTCCTGAGAAACCGCGTCAGGCTCGCCAGCACGCGGAGCCCCGCGCGACGACTGCGCACGTAGATCTGACAATCATCCGCGTACCGCACAAACCGAAGCCCGCGTTGCTCTACTTCACGATCCAGCGCATCGAGCACACTGTTCGACAACAAGGGCGACAACGGCCCCCCTTGCGGCGTCCCCGCTTTCATCGGACTCACCAACCCATTGGCAAACACCCCCACCCGCAGAAACCCCCGGATCAGTTGCAAGACACGCGGAACCCTGATCCGTTGGGCGAGCCGCACCAGCAGTTTGTCGTGACAGACCCGAGCAAAGAATGTCTGCAGAACCGCTTGCTGAAGACAGCGGTCCACGACCGTCGGAATCCCCAGGCGGCGTCTCCCGCCATCCGATTTGGGAATCTCAACTTGCTTCACCGGATGCGGCACATACGTCCCGGCCAGCAAGTGGGCACGAAGCGTCGGCTAGTGCTGCCTCAGGTCCGCCGGTAGTCGGTGAACGGTCATCCCATCCACCCCGGCACTCCCGTGGTTCCTCTTCACTCGTCTTACCGCCCGTTGAATGTGACTCCACTCACAGACGGCTTCCATCAACTGTTCACTCATACCCGGGCTTTCGACGGGGCGGTTCGCCGCAAGCGATTCGACACTTCCCTCGACAGCCCTTAGGGCTTCACCCCTATCCTCTGTCGGGAAGGCCAGGGTTTACTGGTTATTCAGCCGCTTGTCGCTCATGAGTCCGCTGCTTACTCGCCTCGCCTCTTACCCTGCTTGCGCAGGACCGTTCAGGCCTTCGTCCCTGCCGGGACTACTATGCCCTCGGCTGACTCCTCTCACCCGATCAGGATAGATCACTCCATCCCCAGTCTTGCTGCCAAAACAGACGAGAGGTCTCCCGAGGTAGAGGGTGTAAAATTAAGTGTGTAACTGGTTATCATGACGGGTCCATTTATATAA
>CAYMQW010000089.1:0-7465 GCA_964392595.1 uncultured Nitrospiraceae bacterium | reverse complement strand
GGCCGGGGTAGAGGGACATTTGTTTCGCACGAAGACCGATGAGCTGACAATCGAGGTCCAGAAGCTGACGTTTTTATCGAAAGGCCTTCGTCCCCTGCCAGAGAAGTGGCATGGATTGACAGACATTGAAACCCGCTATCGGCAACGGTACGTCGATCTCATTGCGAATCCCGATGTGCATAAAATTTTTGAAACACGAAGTAGGTTAATCACAGGCATCAGAAACTATTTCACGGAACAAGGATTTCTCGAAGTCGAGACACCGATGATGCATCCTATCCCCGGCGGGGCCACGGCACGGCCCTTCGTGACCCACCATAATGCGCTGGATACCGATTTGTATCTGCGGGTTGCCCCTGAACTGTATCTCAAACGGCTAATCGTCGGAGGCTTTCGGCGTGTATTTGAAATTAATCGGAATTTTCGAAACGAAGGCATCTCCACAATTCATAATCCTGAATTCACCATGCTGGAGTTTTACCAGGCCTATGCTGACTACAATGATCTGATGGCTTTGACAGAGCAGCTCTTTGGAACACTGGCGCAAGACGTTTGCGGGACCATGAAATTAGAATGCCAAGGTCAGACCATCGACCTGACGCCTCCATGGAGACGGCTTCCCTATTTCGATGCCGTGTTAGAATACAATCAATTCGACCGAACCGTGTTGGAAAGTCGTGATGCGGCGGATGCCGCAGCCAAACAGCTCGGCCTCTCTATTCCAAAAGACACGAGCCTCATTGGCATCGTGAACATGATCTTTGAGGAAACCGTGGAATCGAAATTGATTCAACCCACATTCATCACGGACTATCCCACCGAGATTTCTCCACTGTCTCGGAGAAAGGATTCGGATCCGTCACTCACGGACCGGTTTGAATTGTTTATTACGCGTCGTGAGTTGGCGAACGGATTTTCGGAGTTGAATGACCCAATCGATCAACGCCAACGCTTTGAAGCGCAGGTGGCCCAGCGCGAAGCTGGCGATGACGAGGCACATTATTTGGATGAAGACTTTGTCCGCGCCTTAGAATATGGGATGCCCCCGACCGCGGGAGAAGGCATTGGGATTGACCGCATGGTCATGCTGTTTACCAACCAAGCCTCTATTCGTGATGTCATTCTCTTTCCCCAACTTCGTCCAGGGAAACCTTCGTGACCCTGCCTTACGAAATTTTTATCGGGCTTCGTTACTTGCGAGCAAAACGCCGCACTCGCACCATTTCGTTTAATACCTTTATTTCGATTACGGGAATTACCCTTGGCGTCGCCGCGCTCATTGGCACATTGGGAATCATGACGGGTTTTAAAGAAGACATGCAGGCCAAGATCTTAGGCACAACGTCTCACATCGTGGTGCAAGAACGCGGGCATCAAACCATGGCTGGACACACCGACCTCGTGACCAAGGTAGAAGGTGTGCCTGGAGTCATTGCGGCCACTCCCTATATTTTCAAGCAAGTCTTGCTGACCTCAAAAACAGGAGTCCAGGGTATTATTCTTCGTGGCATCGACCCAGATAAAGAACCCGCCGTGACCGAAATTGCTGAGAACGTGAAGTATGGAAAGGTCACGGATTTGGCCAATCCGCCTGTCGTGACAAAAGAAGATGGGTCTTTAGCCACGCCCCATCCAGGGATTATCTTGGGAAAAGAATTAGCATTGCGTCTCGGACTGTTTGTTGGGAACCGCGTGAATGTCGTGTCGCCAGTCGGTCCGATTAGCGCCCTAGGCATGACGCCGAAGATTCGACCATTTCAAGTGGTCGGCATTTTTGAATCGGGCATGTATGAGTACGATTCCTCTTTGGCCTATATCTCACTCAAGCAAGCACAAAAATTTTTCAGTCTGGGCAATACCGTCACAGGCATCCAGGTCAAAGTTGAAGACGTGTTTGCCGCCAATGTTATTGCCGCACGCCTGAACGCCACACTCGGCCCCAGCTATTCCGCCAGAGATTGGATGGAATTGAATCGCAATCTCTTCTCTGCCTTGAAGCTTGAAAAAACCATGATGTTCCTGCTACTCGTCCTCATTACGTTGGTGGCCTCATTTAACATCGTGAGCACGCTGACGATGATCGTGACCGAGAAACAACGCGAAATAGCCATTCTCAAAGCCATGGGCGCGACACCCAAGTCTATCATGCGAATTTTCATGCTAAACGGGTTGGTGATTGGGTTCACGGGAACAGCCATTGGCATTCCACTGGGCTACACCTTTCTGTTCCTCATTGAAAATTATTGGACATTCGACAAGACGGTGTATTACATCTCCCACATTCCCGTCCACGTGCAAGGCTTGGATGTCTTGCTAGTAGCCTGTTCGGCACTCCTCATCAGCTTTGCCGCCACCGTCTACCCATCCTGGCAAGCAGCAAAACTCGCTCCGGTGAGTGCCCTCCGGTATGAATAATTTTTATGAGTGACACGAACGTGGACAGCCCGTTTCTCCAAGTCAACGATGTGTATAAATCGTTCCTGCTTGGAACCCAATCTGTGGAAGTATTGAACGGGATCAACTTTATCCTTCAACGGGGTGAAATGCTGGCCATGATCGGGGCATCCGGTGCAGGCAAGAGTACGTTTCTGCACATCCTTGGCACACTCGATCGCCCCACCAGCGGGACGGTCTTGTATGAAGGACAAGATATCTTTCGTCTTTCCGAAACCGAATTAGCCACATTTCGAAACCGACGAATCGGATTCGTGTTTCAATTTCATCATCTGCTACCTGAATTTACGGCCCTTGAAAATACGTACCTTCCCGCGTTGATGCAAAAACGTCCAAAGCACGAAATGATTGAAGAAGCGACCACCCTCCTGTCAGAAGTTGGCCTGAGCCATCGCTTACATCACAAACCTGGAGAATTGTCGGGTGGGGAACAACAGCGGGTAGCTGTGGCCCGTGCCCTCATTCAAAAACCCGATCTGGTCTTAGCAGACGAACCCACCGGGAATTTAGACGCACACACGGGACAGGCAATTTTTGAAATTTTAAGAACACTGAATCAGAAACGAGGAACGGCCTTTGTGATTGTGACACACAACGAACGCCTCTCGGCACAAGCAGACCGCCTCATTTATGTTGTGGATGGGAAAATAACTGATGAAAAAAAGACGTGATGCGTAATCCATGATGCGTTGTACAAAGGATTTCTTTTCCCCCTTCGCTTCACGCATTACGGTTCACGCCTCACGTTTTACTTCCTTGTCGCCGAAATCCGATCCTTAATCACATCGAATGTGGCCTTAGGTACGACCTGCTTGGCGACCAACTCTCCTCGAAGGCGATAAGGCCGATTGGCAATGACTTTTTCGGCCATGTTTTTCGTGAGTCCCAAAAAGAGAACTAAATCATTAGCCGAGGCTGTATTGATATTCACTGGAGCAAGACCACCCTTAATCGGGTTCACGACAGGAACCGATGAGGATGACGGTTTGGTTATTGACGCCACGACCGATTTTGTTCCAGACAGTAGTGCCTTTGGCACTATCGACGCCGGAGCCTTCGCCACCCGTTTCGCTTTCGCCTGTCGGGCCTCTTTTAATTCTTTTTGATACCGCCGAACCGTATCTTTCAACGCACGATTTTGGCTTTTGAGCTTTTTATATTCTTTCCAAATTCTTCCGAATTTGACCCTTACCCTCTGGCCCTTCTTGACCACTTCGGCTTTACGCGCGGCCAAAAGATCCCGTTCACTCTCCCGACCTTCTTTAATCCGTTGGATTTCCGAATCCATCATTTCCAAATCCATCGCCACTTTTTCATTTTCATTTTGCAGTTTGTCATTTTCCTGTTCCACGGCTTCCCGCATCATCCGACTTTTTTCAAGGTCTATTTTGGCGGATTCCATATCGGCCACCGCGGCTTTGTATTTCGTTTCGGAAACCAAACAGCCACTCAGCATCAAACCCGCAAACACCATAAGACTGACCACCATCAATAGTCGAGTGGCTTGCCCACGTTCATTGTGTTTCCTGTTCATCTCGCCCTCATTGTGTCAAAAAGGTTGTGTTCACTCTGACAGGTTCCTAGACATATTCACCTTTTCCAAAGGAATCATGGTCTACATGCCTAGGCACTCTCACTAGGTAGAGAGGCCTAGCATGAAATGGGAACGTATTTTTGTCAATACCTCTCCACAAAACATCTACCGTCTCTATCACCTCGCCCCCTCCATTTCGAGCCAGAATCCGCCGAAAGAGTCTTTTCAGAGTCCCCCTCTCATAACCCTTTCACATTTTTTCCAAAAGGACTTCTTGCATGGAACAATTCGGACCAGGACTAGCAGCACTGCTCGGGTTTTTAGAAGGACTCACTGAATACCTCCCGGTCTCCTCAACCGGCCATCTCATTCTCTTGGGACATTATCTCGGATTTACCGGAGACATGGCCATTAGTGTCGAGATCTGCATTCAAATTGGTGCAGTCCTGGCCGTTGTCGTGTATGAACGGGAAAAAATTTTTGGATTGCTCCGTCATGGGCTTCGTGAACAACATGAATTCCGACAGGGCATGATGGCGACGCGCACCGCAGAAAACCGGCAGTCATGGCAATCGTATCTTCGCCAATCTATTCGCGACCATCGAAATATGTGGTTCCTGTTGGGTCTGGGAGCCGCGTTTATACCCGCAGCCGTGGTAGGCCTCTTGACGCATGATTGGATCGAAACCCATCTCTTTTCCCCCAATACCGTGGCCATCAGCTTGATCATTGGCGGAGTCATAATTCTCGTGGTGGAAACGTGGCCTAGACCTGTCAAGATTACTCAACTTGAACAGGTTGGGCTCACTGCAGCAATCGGTGTGGGAATCGCCCAATGCATGGCGCTTATTCCGGGAATGTCCCGTTCCGGATCAACCATTGTCGGTGGATTGCTTCTTGGCTTAGACCGAAAGATCGCCACTGAATTTTCGTTCTTTCTCGCCTTGCCGACCATGTTTGCCGCGACTATCTATAAACTCGTGCAATCCATTCATTTATTTGGCGCCGACGATATCTTTGCGTTGCTGATTGGCATGTTCGTGTCCTTTTTCGTGGCATGGGCGGTCATCGCCTCCTTCTTAACCTACGTCAAACGACACACGCTCAAAGTCTTTGGCTATTACCGAGTCGTTCTCGGCACAATCATCTTGTTCGTGATTTAATCGGGGAGGTGGGCTAGAGTGTAAAAAACGGTTCAGGGTTCAGGGATTACGCTTCACATCCGAGACATACATCTCGAGCCGCCGGTCTTTCAACAAATCGTTGTACGGATTTATCGATTTGTCGCGGGCTTCATTTACGTCGATTTCCACGACCATCCATTCTTCCTGGTCAATCGGGGCCCGGCAAAGGATCTTTCCTTTCGGTGAGACTACTTCGCTTTCTCCAATATAGGTGAGCGGAGCTTTACCCCCTCGGGCTTCTTGACCAATTCGATTCGCCATCACCGTAAAGACTCGATTTTCTAACGATCGCGTCACCATGGCATCGGGACAATGGGGAAGGACTAAATTCGAAGGGTGACACAGAATATCGGCACCACTAAGCGCCAACGTTCTAGCCACTTCTGGATAGTACCAATCAAAACAAATCATGACCCCTATTCGGGCCTGACCAATATCCCAGACGTGAAGGCCAGAGTTGCCAGGCGTGAAAAACAACGTCTCTTCGAAAAACAAATGCGTTTTACGGTAGCACCCCACATACCCCGAAGGTCCCACCACGATCGCGGAATTGTAACACTGATTTCCCTCTCTCTCGGGCAATCCAACCACCAGATGCATATCATGTTGACGGGCCAGGTCAAGACACGTTTGGGTTGTGGGACCCTCAGGAACCGGTTCGGAAAGATCGAGCACTTCATCCTGACTCACAAATTGATAGCCGGAAAAGGCCAACTCAGGAAGAACGAGCAGTTCACAATCAACCGTTCCCAATCGTGAAGCAAACTGGTCCAGGTTTTTTTTGACTTCACCAAATTCTGGATGAGATTGGAAATAGCCAACTTTCAATTTGTGTCCAGCCCCTTAAACAAAAACGGGCAGGTAGCCCCTGCCCGTTTTCCACCCATAATTTATGAAAAAATTCGAAATCAGTGCACTTCTTTCAGATGCATGACTGCACTTGCGGCATGCTTGGTCGCGACTCCGGCATGATCCTGCTCGCCATAGTGAATCGCTTCTTCCAATTCTTTGACACCGGCATCCAAGTGTGAATTTGTCACTTCTTTTTGGGCGGCATGCGCATGTCCCAAGGCTACTTGGGCATGTTCCACAACCGCTCCGGCATGCCCCTCCCCCCCATGTTCGACCGCTTCTTCCGCATGAGCAATGGCTTCTGCAACATGAGCATTCATCCCTGCGAATACTGGGCTGGACATCAACACCACTGCACCGAACAACATCGCTGCGAAAAGAACTCTTTGCCCCATTATCACACCTCCATCAAAAAATGGTTAAGGATAACTTCCACGAGAAAGATCAGACAGTACCGACCACGGTGGCACATCCTCGCATGCTTTTCGTATGAAATCAAGAAGTTTGGGCCTGAGACTGACCGGATACCTTATGCAGGAGTTTGACGTCCTTTTCCGCAGGAGCGGCAAAATCACGACACCATTCCCACCACGACCATGGATAATTCTTCACCTTTGCATACCCTGCCAATTTCAGGACAAAATAGACCCACGCAGATCGAACCCCACCCAAACAATAGGTTGTCACCTCTTGGCTCGGATGCAGACCATGGTGCTGGAATATATCACGAATAGCGGACAACTCTTTCAACGTCCCGTCATGATTGAGAAACCCATTCCAGGGAAGGTTGAGGGCTGAGGGAATATGGCCGGCTCGGGGAAGCCCATCAATTTCCTTCCCGGCATATTCTTCGACGCTTCTGGCATCAAGCACAACCGATTCGGCGTGGGGTCGTTTCACGAGTTTTTTGAGCTCATCTTTCAACATCATGACTTCAGGGTTGGGCGAAGCCGTAAAATCACCAGGAGGAAGTTTGGCTGGGTCATGTCCATAGGGACGTGCTTCAGCCGTCCATTTTACCCAACCGCCATCTAAGACCTTGATGCTGGGATGCCCCAAGTACTGGAGCATCCAAAACATTCTACCTTCGTCGCCCCAATTATCAAAAGGGTTGCAATAGATGACGATGTCGCTTGAGTTGTTAATTCCTAACGCCCGCAGTCGTTCTTCCAGACGAGAAACGTCTGGATCCAACACCCCCTTGGCTGTGGCTTCAGGATCGCTATACTCATGCCAAGTGGTATTAATCGCCCCCGGAATATGCGACGAAAATGCACCTGGCCCACGGACATCAATAATCACTAAATCGTCCCGACCCAAATTCTGAGCCAGGGTTTCCGTATCAATTAACCATGCACTTGTCATTAATTTGTTCCTCTTCCTCAGCTAAGGACCCGCGAGAAAATAACTTGATCACTATCGCGCCAAGATTTGGGTCGGA
>CAYMQW010000088.1:0-7495 GCA_964392595.1 uncultured Nitrospiraceae bacterium | reverse complement strand
CAGACGAAGCTGACGCTCACCAGTGCCCATGCCAAAACCGGATCCATCCAACGGGCGTTACGCGGGCTGCAACGCTTTTTCAAAGAATATCGGGTGACTGCGGAGCCATTGGGCTGGGCGGCCCTGTGGCGGAAGATACTGAGTCGGATTTTTGTCGCGTTTCTGCGGGGACGGCCCCTTCGTCCCCCGCCGCTACTCCCACATCCGACCTAAAAACATGTTTTGGTAAGGCTGTGGCTACGTAGAAACCATATTCTGACCGCCGTTTTTAGGTTGATATGCTAAAAATTTAAGTTTTTTTTTGAACATGCGAAGTATTATTGCAAAAAGGTATTCTTTACTCATGAAAGTAACCATTTCGTAACAATTTCTTAAAGCCGTTGCCGTTATTCAGAATGTGGTGTGGAATTAGATAAAATTAAGGAATGAAAGTCAGCGGAATTGATACCCATGAGTTTGCGGAATCGATGCTTTTGTACAACCCCCTTCCATTGGTTCCGCAATAAATGATGGATTGATCCTTTGGATCCATGACAAGTACTCGAATATTCAAATTTTCCAGGCCATCGTTTCTAGGAACCCAATTTTCCCCGCCATCCAGACTTTTATACATCCCTTTGCTGGTTCCTAGGTACAAATGGGAGGTGTTATGAGGATTTATGATAAGACTACTGATGTATGGCTTCACTAAACCAGTCTCAATTTCTGACCACTGTTCCCCTTTGTCAAAGGTTTTAAATAACCCTTTGGTCGTTCCAGCATAGACAATATCTGCGTTTGATGGATCGATCACCAACCTATTCACACCCAAAGCCATCGATGCCAGTTTGGCATCGTCCGGAACCAGGCCATTGTTAATTTTGATCCAATCTTCAGTCCCGTCAAAACTCCTGTAGACCCCTCCACTGGTCCCCGCATATACAATGTTGGGGTGTTGAGGATCCACAGCCAAGGCTACGATAAAATTAATCTCCTTCATTCCCTTCATGCGCTCGACCCAAGACTCCCCACCATCCGTACTTCGAAACACCCCAACGGTTGTCGCCGCATACAAGGTTTGGGTGTCAGTAGGATGAAAAACCAGCTGATTCACATTAGACGAAATAGAGCCCTTTTGAATGCCAGAATTCCGGGAAAGCCACCGTCGGCCCCCATCGGGACTTTTGTAAACCCCAGCCGTCAGGGTTCCCGCAAACACATTGGCAGGAAGGAGGGGATCAATAGCCAGGTTCATCACCCGAACTCGTCTCAAACCCTCGCTCAGCCGTATCCACCCCTGGCCCCCATCACGGGTTTTATAGACAGCTTCTTCCGTGGCAACATACATAATATTGGGTTTGGTCGGATGCACCACGATCGCGGCAACTCGATCACTGCGCTGGCTACAGCCAACGAGGACAATAATGGCCCCAAGAGCGCAGAGGGTCATTTTGGTGAAAATACGCATAGAATATTCCGAGTTACTCCCTCCCCATTTTGAGTGGTTGGGTATATCCAGTAAGCTCCACATATCCCTGGCCCTGAACCGGGATTCCCCGATGCTCCCCGCTCACATCCACCGCTCCTTCCCAATAGGTTACCTGCGTACTTTTGAAGGTTCGCAATTCCTGATCAGCCAAAACAGGGTTGACTTCCACACGAAGCTGAGCAGAAGGCACGTTGATCACCCATTGAGCCGGATAACGAGCCTTCGTGTGCGGGCTTGTCCAGTAATCCTGAGTTTCAACGCCGATATCCTGCAATCGCAGATGCCGCGACCGCCCGTCAGGGAAAATAAGGGTCCCGCTGGACACCGGTTCCGATGAACCGTCTTTTCTTCGCAAAAGGTACACCATCAGCTCAATCTTTGAGTCAAACTGCAGGCTAAACCAGTCCCACCCTACTTGATCATCGCCCAATTCACCCGAGCCAAATTCGTGATCCATCCAACTGAGGCCCGTCACTTCGAATTGCTCGGACCCAAGAGTGAGTTGCCCATCGGTGGCTAACCGAGTGAGCGAATAATAATGTGAGGCTTGTCCCGCCTCAGCCCCCTTGCGACTAATGCCTTCTTCCCCATGGATCACCGGTGATTTTTCCACAGTCAGCTTGAGGTCAAGGCCAAAGGTTTCCTCAGAAGCCTTAAGGGATAAAACGTGGTGATCAGAAGTCACAGGGTTGAGCGACCAACGATCGATCCACACGTCCATTTGGTCAGACTTGGCACCTGCCTTCCCGAGGCCAGCCCGACTGAGTTTTTCCGCGAAACGAAACGTTTGATTTTCAACATCCGTCAAAGCCAGATGCGCAAAATACAATTGTTTGATTGCCCAGTGGGAAGAACTATTCTGAATTCGCGGATCATCAATGGCTTTCCGGAAAAACGTCAGCTCATATCCAAACCGTCGCCCTGATTCGCTTGAAAGATGTCCCGTAAAGTACCACCATTCCAGACCAAATTGATCGTGTGAACCATGGTCATGAGGAAAGGAATAGACATAGCCGGGTTTTGCCTGCACCCCTCCTTTGTGGGGGGTATTGGGGGTAGACATTTTTTCGGAAGCGGATACCGGCGCAAACCACATGAAAAAGAATGCCGACCCCGTCAACAGGAAGACGATGGCACCCGGACACAACAACCGTCGATGAAAATCTTTCATAGAGCCACGCGTAAATGCCTTTTCCACATGGTCCGGCTTATAACACGCCCTCATGGAACGCGCAATCGCCTTTCCTGATGCGGAGATTATTGATTTTTACTCCACATCGGTTGAGGCCAGTCACGTTGACAAGGCTCCAAAACCTTCGCTATCGTATCGCATGCCTCAATTGGATCGAGAAACATCTTCTGACGCCTTTCCCATCCCGGGAGTGATTCCCATTTTTCCGCTTCCCAATGTAGTTTTTTTCCCAAATACGTATCTGCCACTCCACATTTTCGAACCGCGCTATCGAGACATGATCACGGATACCAGCCTGGAAGGCCAGTGCATCGGCATGGTCTTATTAAAAGAAGGATGGGAAAACGATTACTATAGCAACCCCCCGGTGTTCTCCCTCGGATGTGTCGGTCGGATCAAGAATGTCCAGCCCCTCGCGGATGGACGATCGAATGTGATTTTGCATGGGTTATCGCGCTACGATATTGAAGAAGAATTTTTCGATACCAGTTATCGGCGAGCAAAAATTTCCCTGAGAACGAATGAGCCGTTTCAGGATCCTGTTGACCCGGGCATTCGGTTGGCCCTAACCAAATTAGCACTGCAATATTTGCGCGCTCGCAAAGCCCAGGAACTCTGCAAATTGATTACAGGGCAATCCATCTCAGACACGGTGCTCATTAATAGTTTGTCGTCATGTTTGGACTTCACGCCCTTTGAAAAACAGTTTTTATTGGAATCCGAAAGCCTGCACCAACAAACACGCCGTCTTATTGACCTGCTTCGATTCAAACTTGACGCGCAAAAACATTCAACAGAATTGGAATAAATGAATCCCGCCATTGAAGTGAAAAATTTGGGAAAGACGTATGGGTCTGTCACGGCCATTGATGACCTCTCCCTCACCATTAATCCTGGGGAAATCTTTGGCCTCCTCGGCCCAAACGGGGCAGGGAAAACTACCACCCTCCGGATCTTGATTACGGTCCTGAAACCCACAACCGGGACGGCCACAGTGCTTGGGTACGATGTGGTGGAAGAACCCGATACGGTCAGAAGCCTTATTGGGTATGTACCACAGGAACGGGCAATCGATCGGTTTTTAACAGGCCGGGAGCATCTCCAACTCTTGGGGGACCTGTACCATTTACCCAAGGCCCAGGCCACGCAACGAATCCAGGAATTACTCAAACTCGTGGATCTGGAAGAACAAGCCGACCGTGCCGCCAAAACCTATTCAGGTGGGATGAAACGCAAATTGGATATTGCCTGCGGGTTGTTGCCGAATCCAAAGATTGTGTTCCTCGATGAACCGACGCTAGGACTCGATGTCCACAGCCGCCTTCGCATCTGGGATCATATCCGTCAATTGCGTAAACAAGGCATTACCATCGTCATGACCACGAACTATTTAGAAGAGGCCGATCAACTCTGTGACCGGTTAGCCATCATCGACCAGGGAAAGATTAAAGTCATTGGGGCACCCAAGGAACTCAAGGCCGGTTTGGGTGGTGATAGTTTGTCTTTGACGGTGAAAGAAAGCCAACTTGAGAAACTTGGGCAACTCAGCGAGGAGGTCAAAGGGCTTTCCTTTGTTCGGGATGTCCGCACCATGGACAATGGCTTGGACATCCGAGTGGAATCACCGGAGAAATCTTTACCCGCTGTTTTGGAAGTTGCGAACCGAATCGATTGCCAAGTGGACGGCATCGAATATCATCGCCCACGGCTGGACGATGTGTTTGTCTCCTTTACCGGCCATGCCCTCAAAGGAGAATACCCTGACCCTGTGGAGGAGGAGTAGGAATCTTCTCCCTGCGAGAAAGATCTATAAAGAAACCTTATGAATTTCCCACACTACAAACAAGAAGTCATGGCCTTAACCCTGAGATGGATTCGACGCCTCAGCCGAGAAAAATTCAGCATGCTGTTTACGCTGGTCCAACCCATGTTGTTCTGGCTCATATTCTTTGGAAGCTTGTTCCAACGTGCCGCCAATATCGAAGTCCTTGAAGCCCCTAACTACATGAGTTTCCTCTCCGGAGGCGTCGTCGTCATGACCGTGTTGAATAATGGGTTAGCCGGAGGCGTGGACCTGTTGTTCGATAAAGAGAACGGGTTTTTAGAACGCATGATGTCCACCCCTATTCATCGGACTTCAATTATTCTCAGCCGGTATTTGTTTGTCATGTCCATCACTGGTATGCAGATTTTGGTCATCCTGGGCATCGCGTTCTTATTTGGCGTTACCCCAATAACCGGCCTCTTGGGTATCGCCGTGATTTTGGTGATTGGCATGATGTTTGGCATCGGCCTCACCGCCATTTCCCTAGCTATGGCGTTTTCCGTCAAAAGCCACGGAGATTTTTTCTCGATGCTGGGCTTTCTTTCCTTGCCAATGATTTTTCTCAGCTCCGCATTGGTACCCCTGTCAGCCATGCCAGGATGGATGCAAGCCATGGCCTTTCTGAACCCGATGACCTGGGTCATCGATGCCGTCCGGCCCCTCATTATCACCGGATGGGAAGCTGCGATTCCTCAAGTCGCTATCGCCTTAGTCATCCTAGCGATCTTTGATGCGATTTGTTTGTATGGCGGATCCAAAGCGTTCCAAAAAGCCATAGGGTAGTCCCGTGCCAATAAATGTAACTACTCAGGTTGCTTCAATTTTGGGTCAGGACAAGGCGCGAGGAGTGCAGAACCGGAACGTATGTGGAAATACGTGAGGATTTGAGCACCACAGCAACGCCGTCATGGCGCAAAATTGAAGCAACCTGGGTAGTTACGAATAAAGTTGTTCGACATGAAGAACCAGCCGTCAGTCTGCGCTGAACATTTCGAAAAGCAGATCAGCGCCCTCATTCATCTTCTCTCAGATCTAGATCCACAGATTGCCCAGACCATCCATGACCAATTAGTAGCCATTGGCGAACCTGCCATTCTGCTTCTTCAACAGGCCCAAAGTGGAACAGACGATCCAACCATGTTGGATCGTCTTGGCTCAGTCATCGCAGACATCAAGCTGATTGGAGTCGAGCATTCGTTTAAAGCCCTAATGACATCATCAACAGAACCCATTGACCTGGAAACCGGCGCGTTTCTTATTGCAAAAACCGCATACCCAGACCTTGATGTCCAGGCCTCCCAACACCAAATCGAAAATATGGTCGCAGTGCTGAAACCACGTTTGGAGAAGGACATTCCGCCACGACAAGCGATTCGGACGATCAGTGAATACCTGTTCCATGAACTTGGCTTTTCAGGAAACACCCGAGACTATTACGATCCAGCCAACAGTTTTTTACACCAAGTGCTCGAACGCCGCATCGGCATCCCCATCAGCTTATCCCTGCTGTACTTGTTAATCGCCCAGCGACTCAATGTACCAGTGGTCGGGATTGGCTTACCCGGACATTTTATGGTGGGATTACAGACAGAGCCTGTTTTTATCGATTGTTTCAATCAAGGGGTCGCCCTGTATCAAAAGGACTGTGCCAAATTTTTACAGGAATATGGCGTCGAGTTTGAAAGCCGCTACCTGGACCCTACTCCGAACGAACACATCCTCGCTCGAATGCTTCGGAACCTCGTGGCCATCTACCAAAACCGTAATGAATCCAAACAAGCTGACCGATTCAGCCGTCTGTTGGCCATCATCGAACACATGGGCACCGCCACACCATCACAATGAACATTCATCCGCACATCAAATCAATCGCCAACCACCGAGGACAGACCAACATTACATCGGTGTTGTTTTTGCTGGTCATCATCGTCGGCTCGATGTGGACGTGGAACCATCTCGACTTTGACACACAAGATTTTATAGTCGATGAAGTCGTGCCGACCCTCTTTCTGCTCATTGTTGCCACCCTTGGAACGTGGGTGAGCGTCAGAAAGATCAAACGCAGGAAAAACATATTCAAACAACGAGACCTGCTCATCCAACGTTTCACCCAAGAAAAGTCCCCGAAAAAACGCTTTGAACTGACCACAGAATTGATCGAACTGAACAACTACGAACAGGCCGGATTGGAAAGTATCGTTCCGAGCATGGCAGACGTGTTGACCCTTACCTTCAAACGATCCATTGGCGACAAACAACATCGCATCCGCGGCATAGCCGCCAGCCACCTTGGCGTGATCCAGCATCGGGAAAGTATTCCGCTTTTAATCAAAGCGTTGGAAGACGACCACGCATACGTCAGAGGAAGCGCCGCACTCGCCTTAGGCCGCATGCGCGCCACAGAAGCCAAAGCGAAGCTGGAATACACGATGAAGGAGGACTGGGATCAAACCGTCAGAAGCCGATCGAGAGAAGCCGTTGAGCGGATGAGTTAGGGAAAAGGGAAGGTTATAAACAAGAAAGCATGCCTAGGAAAGTTGTTGCCCAGTCACCTTGTTTAAGGCATCGTGATCAGCCAGGGTCAGGAGGTAGCCTTTTGTGAACAAGGCTTGCATGCCATCGGTTAACACAGAGGATTCTATGGTTTCGCGAACGGTAACAAACATCCCATTGAGTTTGGATAGATGCTGTACAGCCCCTTCGTGTTCCATATAGCCGACACCGACGGATTCGAACACATCTTGAAGCTCCGTGGTATCGTATTCCCCGTCATCGTTTCGATCCCCCAGCAACGCAAATTGATAAAACGTAAGACTGAGCAACAGTGACGATTGTGTTTTGGCAAAAGCGGCTCTGGCTCCATTGATGCCATCGGGAAAGTCGGTTAGGCACGGACTCTGCTCAGGGTCACGTCCGATCTGCTGAACCTAGAAACGGCAGTTGGGCGCAAAAAAACCGTGTAAGATATTGGTGTGCATGGTGAAATACAAAAAGTCGTGGTCACCTTTGT
>CAYMQW010000087.1:0-7516 GCA_964392595.1 uncultured Nitrospiraceae bacterium | reverse complement strand
ACCGTTTATGAGAAAATCATTTGACATGTTCGTTCAAGGCGCGGAAGCCATCTCTGACTTCGAAGGGGGGCGGGCTGGGATGGATGGTCATGTGATGGTGCCGAATCGTACGGATAGATTGAAGATCCAGCCTCGTCAGGAACATGCGGGGGAATCCAAGAGCCCTGTTCATATGTTCCTGAAAGAAATGGGGCAAGTGCCTCTGCTGAATCAAGAAGGCGAAGTCCGGCTCGCTCAACAAATTGAACAGGGCAAAGCTGACCTCTGGGCCGTCTTGTTTACTCTGCCGATCACCTTAGCGTATCTGTGGACCGTACATGAATTATTACGTCGTGGGGAGATTCCTCTTCGCGAGGTGGTCACTGTCGAAGCGGGGGGAGAAGGAGATGAGGGGAAGGGCCTTGAGGATTCTCAAAACCAAGAGGTGCGGTTAGCTCATACCCTGCAATGCCTAAGTGCGGCACGCCGATATACGAAAACCCTCAGGGCGTTGCAAGAGGATGTTAATGGCCATAGACCTTCCAAACAGACGATGGCCGATACTGAAAAGCGTCGGGAAATTCTTTATCAAAAAATTTCAGTCCAGATCCGGCAGCTCAACCTTTCGACTGGCTTTCAGGCACAGTGCCTGGCCCGCGTGAAAGCCGAAGGCGGGAACGTGCGTTCGTACCTCTATGTATTACAGGAAGGCGCACGGCAGTTTGGTTTGCGAGAAGAAGCGTTCAAGAAGAATCTTACTAAACGGCGTCCGAATTGGGTCGGCTTGCTCGCAAAGCAACGAACCTCCACATTGCCCAACATTCAGGCCGAATCCCTTATGGCCAGCATGATCGATGCGCAAACCAATCTTGAGCGTCTCCAGGAAGATGTGGTCCGCATGCCTGCGCAGCAGTTTGTGCAGGCTATTCATGAACTGGAACAAGCCGAGGCTCAAATTGAACGAGGGACATCGGACTTAGTGAGTGCCAATCTTCGTTTGGTCGTGAGTATTGCCAAACGGTATATGGGTCGGGGTTTACAGTTTTTGGATTTGGTCCAAGAGGGAAATTTAGGCTTGATGAAAGCCGTGGGAAAATTTGAATACCAACGTGGGTATAAATTTAGCACCTATGCCACGTGGTGGATCAGGCAACGCATTACCCGTGCCCTCGCCGATCAGGCCAATACCATACGGGTTCCGGTGCACATGCATGAGGCCATGCAAAAGCTCAAACGCGTGAAGGGGCAATTGGTCCAACAGTTAGGCCGAGAGCCGAGACTTGAAGAGCTGGCGGTTGAGCTGGATCTCACCTATGAGAAGGTGCGAGACATTACGAATTGTATTAAGGAACCGATGTCGCTCGATTCGCCAGTCGGTGACAGTGAAGACATGCGTCTCGGTGATTTGATTGAAGATGTGAATATTCGTCCCCCCTATGCCGTCGCTGAACGCTATGATGTGCAACAGAAAGTCGCTTCGGCGTTAGGCGTGCTAACTGATCGTGAAGCATATATCATTAAAAAGCGATTTGGAATCGGGTTCGAAAAGGATCATACGCTGGAAGAAATCAGTGAAGATTTTGGGGTCACCCGAGAACGGATTCGCCAAATCGAAGCCGTGGCCCTGCGCAAGTTGCGAGAACCGGATTGCGTGGAGTCGTTGCAGGGTCTTTCTGCAAACTAGCAAATTTCTCCCATCGCTTTGAGTGGCCAACCGACCATACGTTGTTCTGGTAAAAAGAGAATCCTTTCCTTTTCATTCTTCCCTTGAGAATTCATATCCCAATTTCATAGGGTGCCTGTATTCTTCTGCACCGGACCTTTACCAACGCGTCACCTCCATGAGGCCTGGCCAACAGACAGTTTCCCGAAGGAACTCTCGTGATCAATCAAACTTGGAAGACGCGATATTCAAGAGTGTTGCTGATGGTTGCATTGGCAATTTTCCTCTTGGGAGCAATGCTTGTACAGGCACAAAGGCCTATCGTGTTTGTTGTTCCGGTGGAGGGGATGATTGATTTGGGCTTGGCTCCGTTCATTCAGCGAGTGCTGGACGAAGCAGGGCAAGCGGGTGCTCAGGCTGTGGTGCTAGAAGTGAACACGTTTGGTGGACGGGTCGATGCGGCGGTTCTGATACGCGATGCGCTTCTCGACTCCAAAGTTCCCACGGTGGCCTTTATTAATAAAAGGGCGATTTCGGCGGGGGCGTTGATTAGTCTCGCTGCTGAAACCATAGTCATGGCTGACGGGAGCACCATTGGTGCGGCCACGCCGGTTCAAATAGGAGCACCTGGTTCCCCGGCCCAACCCGTGGCGGAAAAGACCGTGTCCTACATGCGCAAAGAATTTCGGGCGACTGCGGAGGTACGCAAACGGCCTGGTTTGGTCGCAGAGGCTATGGTCGATGCGGATGTTGAAATTAAAGATGTCATCGACAAAGGAAAGTTGCTTACCCTGACTACAGAGGAAGCACTACAACTCAAGGTGGCGGATTTTCGAGCGAATTCCCTTGAACATGTGTTACAGTTCCTCAACCTTGAGGATGCCGATGTTCGCCACGTCTCGGAGACGTGGGCCGAAACCCTAGTTCGGTTTCTCACGAATCCCGCAGTGAGTTCATTGCTGATGTCCCTCGGCATTTTGGGTATCTTTGTCGAGATTCGAATGCCGGGGTTTGGGATCCCGGGTACGCTAGGGCTTATTAGTCTCGCGTTGTTTTTCTGGGGGCATGGGATTGTTCGTTTGGCTGGTCTGGAGGAAGTGCTGCTCGTTGGTCTTGGTCTGATTCTGATTGGTGTCGAGGTGTTTATTATTCCCGGGTTTGGCCTCTTCGGTATCCTGGGACTTGCGGCACTCATGGCTGGTCTGGGATTAAGTCTTGTTGGCGCTGGAGCCACGGGGGAGGTTGTGTTGGAAGCAGTAGGGCAAGTGGCGTTATCGTTGTTTGTCGCCATTGTCATTGGGCTGGTTCTCCTGCGATTTTTCCCGCGTCTTCCATTTGGAAAGCGGCTAGTTCTTGATACCGAGCTTGGAGCGAAAGAAGGCTACGAATCAACGCCGGAAAAAGATCGTCAATGGCTTGGAAAACAGGGTGCTGCCGTCTCGGATCTTCGTCCGGCGGGAATTGCCCATATCAACGGGCAGCGAGTGGATGTCGTCTCTGAAGGAGAGTTTATTCAAGCTGGAAAATTAATCGAAGTCGTTCACGTGGATGGAAATAGAGTGGTTGTCCGACCGTGCACGGAACAACCAGAAAGGGGTGAGACTTAATGGGAGCAGAAACACAAGTCTTTGGATCGCTCGCTCTTCTTCTTGTGGTGTTAGCAGCGCTGGCGTTTCTATTATTTCTGGTCCCCATTCCCCTGTGGATTGCGGCATGGGCCTCCAATGCGTATGTGGGATTGATGACATTAATTGGTATGCGATTTCGCCGGGTGCCACCAGGCACAGTGGTGAACGCACGAATTATGGCCGTAAAAGCGGGCATCGAAATTTCCATCAATGATTTAGAAGCGCATTTTCTTGCTGGTGGAGACGTGGTGCGGGTGGTCAATGCGATGATCTCCGCGGATAAGGCCAATATTCCAATCTCGTTTAAACGAGCAGCGGCAATTGACCTTGCGGGACGGGATGTGCTGGAGGCCGTGAAAATGTCGGTCCTGCCTAAGGTCATTGAGACGCCGCGCATTACCGCTGTGGCAAAGGATGGCATCCAGCTCATTGCCGTTTCTCGTGTCACAGTTCGGACCAATATCGATCGCTTAGTTGGGGGGGCCGGGGAGGAGACCGTGATTGCCCGAGTCGGGGAAGGGATGGTCAGTGCGATCGGATCGTCTCCCACGCATAAGCATGTGTTGGAAAACCCTGATGAAATTTCCAAGTATATATTGAGTAAAGGACTGGATTCGGGAACGGCGTTTGAAATTTTGTCTATTGATATTGCCGACATTGATGTTGGAATCAACATCGGGGCCAAATTGCAAATTGATCAAGCGGATGCGGATAAACAAATTGCCCAAGCCAAAGCAGAGGAACGACGTGCCATGGCTGTCGCGTTGGAACAAGAGATGAGGGCACGGGTTGTGGCAGCAGAAGCCGAAGTTCCCAAGGCGATGGCTGACGCATTCCGTCAGGGGAACATGGGAATTATGGATTACTATCGAATGAAGAATGTTCAAGCTGATACGGCGATGCGCGACTCCATTGCGGGCAGTGAAGACGATCCGCCGAGCGGGCAGAAGCCATGAGTATGGAAAGCATTATTTTTTTCGTTCTGGCCCTGATAGTCTGGGGACTCTCGGTTGGCGCCCGGTGGATGAAGGAACAGATGGACAAGGCGTCGTACGAGGGGGCACCGATTGAATGGTCTTCAAGTTCGGCCTTGGAATTGAGCCCAACCGGAGAAACCCTGGTGCTGGGCGAGGAGGGGCAATCGCACACTTCCGTTTCTACCGATCGAAG
Source organism: uncultured Nitrospiraceae bacterium (assembly GCA_964392595.1). Taxonomy (GTDB): domain Bacteria; phylum Nitrospirota; class Nitrospiria; order Nitrospirales; family UBA8639; genus Nitronereus. Next base: position 3,076 of record CAYMQW010000087.1, on the reverse strand, counting down.
AAGGACGAGTCGGCACAAAAATATTAGAAGACGATTGGGATTAGAACACCCACAGAATCTTCGCCAAGGGATTATCCTCATGACAGTACTCGGTCCCTGCCGAGCGCTTGAGCAACCGAATGACTCAAGACCTTTCTGAGCAAGGCTCTTCAGGAAATTGTGCGTACAGGCTAACGCTTTTTTATGTTTTCGATGCTAAGAGTCCTACTTTCCTCCCCTTTGTAAGGGGAGGACTTAGGTGTGGTAGAGTCCCCGGATGAACGACCTTCCGCCTATTCGGTCAAGCGGTTCATCAATTTGAAGTCTCTACCTCCCCTTACCCCTCCTTACCAAGGAGGGGTATCAAGTCCATTCTTCGATACATCTGAATCCACATGAAAGTTGGTAGTGCCTCAATCGATGCCTAACCCGGACATTCGCTCCAGTATTCTCCACACAGATCTGTATCAGCTGACCATGCTTCAAGGCTACTTGGAACATGGCATGGAAGAGACCGCGATCTTTGAATTCTTTGTGCGCACGATGCCCCCACAGCGGGGTTTTTTTATGGCCGCTGGCCTTGAACAACTCGTAGAGTTTTTGGAATAGGCCCGTTTTACTTCGGAAGAGTTGGATTGGGTGGGTACAAGCGGGCTCTTCAGCCAATCCTTTGTGGAGTATTTAGAGAGATGGAAATTTTCCGGTGATCTTCATGCCATGCCCGAGGGCACAATCTTTTTTGCCAACGAGCCCATTGCGCGGATCACTGCTCCTCTTCCACAGGCACAATTGGTCGAAACTCGTTTAATCAATCTTTTGCAATATCAAACGTTGGTGGCATTCAAAGTTGCACGGTGCGTGCTCGTGTCATCAGAAAAGCCTCTCATTGATTTTGGGTTACGGCGTGCTCATGGGGCAGAAGCCGGTTTGCTGGCAGCCCGGGCGAGTTATCTTGCAGGGTTTTCAGGTTCGGCAACGATTCTGGCTGTCAATGCCCGGCCACCTCAGCCTGACCCCATTCCCCCAACATCGGAACCCCCATTTCTCAGACAATTTTGAAATGAGGCACTGAAAGACAGGTTCAACCAGATTGTCGGAATTGTTAATGAAATGTACAAAAGGGCTTGTGTTAATCTTTCACCACGGGGGGCACAAAGGATTCCAACGCCTCTTTTTGATTGCCAAATATGGGGATGAGCTTATGTAAAGCAGTCCCAGTGAGAACTTTACCAACCGGGCTTTCAAGGTCTATGACTAAAGCCATTCCACCATTGTTTGGCACCAGTTTCTTTTGGTTCGCTACAATGATACCCAAAGCTGAACTATCCAGAAAAGGAATTTTTGAAATATCCACAATGATATGATTCATCCCTTCCCTTCCCACTTTTGTTATAGCAGCCTTAAAATTCTCTCCCCCATAGAAATCAAATTTGCCTGATAAAATTAAAAGTTTTATCCCTTCATGAGTTTCTTCGAAAATTTGAAGCATCTGTCCCTCCTTGTTGATATTTTTTCTTTTCGGTTTGCCAAAGTTCATCCTTAATAAGAAGTTATACTTAATACACACTACATAAATACAGAGGGCAGTAGGCAATTTCCTTATCCAGCCCTTTCGCCCACATTGATAACACTTTCCTGGATCATACAAAATTTATGGTTCTAGCCATATGCAGTTCCGAGGTACAATGGCGGAGATCGGGCTCACCATCCTCAGCCATGGACCTGTGTATGGAAATGACCAAAGAGATTTTCGAATTGATTTTCCCCCCAGGGCTATTTGATTGGTTTGAGATCACGGACAGCAAGAGCGACGCTCAGCCTGTGTCTCGCACATTGACCGAAACAGACCTGCCTCCGCTCTCGAACGCCCAGTCCCTGCAAAAGATCGTGGCGAGAAAATTCCACGACATGACGATTACCGATTTCCCCCCTGCGGGGGAAACGCATGCGACTGACCTTCCGACGACGCGATGGGAAGCTGGAAAGACAGGACGAGTATCTGAAACGCGACATGCCGCGCTGTGTCCACGGCACCCAACTGGAGCAAGCGTTTGCCGATTTTTTCAAAGCAGCAAGCGGAGACTGATCCCGTCTCGCTCGCCGCCATTGCGCGGGTCAACCAACTGAAGCCCAAGGAGTTCGAACAGCAGTACAAAGACTCCCTGAGCGGGTTCAAGGACTGGGAGCAGCACGAGCATGCCGAGGAATGGATGCTCTTTCCGGAGAATCTTGGCTCTCAGCTGCGCCTCGACGAGGTGGCCGTGACGAATGGCGAACTGTGGACCACGTCGACGAACAAGGCCAAACACGGCAAGCAGGGCGCCCTGGTGGCGATAATTCAGGGCACAAAAGCCCGTGAGCTCGTCCACGTGTTCGCAAAACTCCCGGACGGAGCCAGGCACACCGTCACCGAGGTGACCATGGATCTGGCCGCAACTAGGCAGATGGCGGTGAACTACCGTCTTTCCCCGGGCCACGATCGTCCTGGATCGCTTCCATGTTCAGCAACTGGTCTCCGGGTGGTCCAGGACATCCGGATCGAGTTACGGCACACGGCCCTCAAGGCGGAGAATGAACAGATCAAAACCGCGCGACAGGCACGCCCTATACCTCGACCGGGTACGAGAACGGCGACCCCACCAAACAGCTCTTGGCTCGGAGCCGGTACTGGTGTTCAACCCCCACAGCAAATGGCGTGATCAGCAGAAAGAACGAGCGGGCATCCTCTTTCGGGAATATCCGCAGCTCAAGACCGGCTACGACCTGTCGATGCTGGTTCGTGCGTGCTATGACCACAGTGCCAGCATTCCTGACGCGCAAGAGAAGCTTCAAACAGGGTACCGCAAGATCGAGGAGCAGCCGAATCCATCCGAGTGCATGAACCGACAATTCTGAATGACTTCATCAATCGGAGTCCCAATGCGTCAGCCGAGTCGTTTAACGCTAAATTGAAAAATTTCTGAGCGCTCGTACGGGGAGTCAGCGAGAAGAAATTCAATTTATTCAGAATTGCGAAGTTATATGGCTAGAACCATGTATTCTGGGCATTGTTAATTTATTAGACATTCCAGCTCTCCGTTCCATTTCGCCATTAGGA
>CAYMQW010000086.1:5207-7615 GCA_964392595.1 uncultured Nitrospiraceae bacterium | reverse complement strand
AGCATGCGTGATCATACAAAACATCGGACAGGATGATTAATAGCCTTCAGTCTTTAGCCTCCGGCCTAAATGCCTGAGTAGTTACGGGAAAACTTCTATAAAAACGAGGATATCGGTTACGTGATCATGGCTCGCTTCGCTTCAAGACGTGGGTCGTTTTGTAATATTTTATCTAAGATGCCGTTCACAAAACGCTTGGCATCATCATCCGCAAAACTCTTGGCCAATTGGAGTGCTTCATCAACCGTCACTTTTGCCGGAATATCTGCGATCCACACCAATTCATAAATGGCCTGACGAAGAATATTGCGATCCACGATAGGCATCCTATCGAGAGACCAGTTCTCGGCAGACTGCTCAATGAGTTGATCTAATTCCTCTTTTTGGGCCTGGACACCAGCAACAATCTGATTCGCAAATTCCCGAACCGATTTTGATGACCGCTGTTGCGCCCAGAATTCGTCTAACCACCCCTCAGTTGTCCCGTGAAAATCAATTTGAAACAAGACCTGCAACACCAGCTCTCTGGCGCGATGCCGTGTTAACGCAGGCGGAGTGTCGAATTCTGGTGTGTCGCTCACAGGTTCCACCAAGGGAATCAAGACTTTCATTTAGAAGCGATGGAGGAAGTTACGATTGACGGAATCCCGTAAGATTCCGTTCACTATCTTGCAATGCTTTCATCAACGTGGCCATCTCAATGGCCGTTCGAGCGGCGTCAGCGCCACGATTCTTTTCAGGTTCCCCTGAACGTTCAAGGGCTTGCTCTGCCGTATTCGCCGTCAACACACCAAACACGATGGGAATCCCCGTGTCCCAGGATGCCTGAGCAATCCCTCGACTCATTTCTGTACTGATGTAATCGAAATGCGGGGTCTCACCCCGAATGACCGCCCCGAGGCATATCACGGCATCGTATTGACGAGACCGGGCTAACTGTTTAGCTAAGAGCGGAATCTCAAACGCACCAGGAACACGCACGATTTCGATGTTGTCTTCCTCCACGCCTTCCTTGTGGAGTGTGTCAAGAGCACTGCTCAGAAGTCGACTCGTGACGAATTCATTAAAATTACTCACTACTATACCGATCCGGCACTCTTTCCCGTCAAGACTTCCTTCTTTAATTTTTGGCATTTAATAAATCCTTAAAAACAAGCACTTGCAATGTAAAATTACATGCCACTTTAATTTTAACTTTAAGAATAAAACACCGAAAATCTACACATTGTTCAGTAGATGCCCAAGCTTTGCCTTTTTGGTTCGAAGATATCGAACGTTGGATTCTTTTGGATCAATTTCAATCGGTATCCGCTCAACCACATTCAGTCCATACCCCTCAATCCCGACGATCTTGCGGGGGTTATTGGTAATCAAACGAATCTGCTTCAACCCCAAGCTAACAAGAATTTGAGCCCCAATTCCATAATTACGAAGATCGGGCTTAAACCCGAGTTGAAGATTGGCCTCAACCGTGTCACTGCCCTGGTCTTGCAAGCGATACGCTCGAATCTTGTTGAGCAAACCGATTCCCCTGCCCTCTTGGTTCAAATAGAGCAACACGCCCTTCCCATCTTTTTCAATCATCTCCATGGCTCGATGAAGCTGATCCCGGCAATCACATCGAAGGGATCCAAACACATCTGACGTCAGACACCCCGAGTGAACGCGGACGAGCGTTGGAGATTCATCGATAAGCCCTTTAACCAAAGCGATATGGGTTCCACTGTCCAATTCATTTTCAAACACTCTCGCCTCAAAGTTGCCAAAAATGGTAGGCAACTCAGCACTGACCGAATGCTTCACCAATGTCTCACGCGACAGACGATATTGAATCAGATCTTTAATCGTGATGAGTTTGAGCTGATGCTCTTTGGCGAAGGTGACTAAATCCGGGACACGAGCCATGGTGCCATCATCATTCATGATTTCACAGATGACGCCTGCTGGGTTCATGCCCGCCAGACGTGCCAAATCCACCGAACCTTCGGTTTGCCCCGCCCGCTTGAGGACTCCTCCATCATGGGCACGAAGCGGAAAAATATGACCAGGCCTGGTGAAGTCAGAAGCTTTGCAGGTGCGATCCACAGCCATTCGAATGGTCGTGGCACGGTCGGAAGTGGATATTCCCGTGGTCACATCTCGCGCCGCATCAATGGACACAGTAAATGCCGTGCCAAACGGCGCCGTATTTTCTAGGGATTGTGGGTGAAGTTGCAGTTCATCAGCACGAGTGGAGGTTAAGGTTAGACAGATCAGCCCCCTGGCATATTTAGCCATGAAATTGACGGCATCGGGCGTCACGCATTCCGCCGCCATCACGAGATCCCCTTCATTTTCTCGGTCTTCGTCATCCACCAGAATGACGCATTTCCCATCCCGAATATCCTGAAGGGCTTCATCTATCGAAT
>CAYMQW010000086.1:0-5197 GCA_964392595.1 uncultured Nitrospiraceae bacterium | reverse complement strand
GTTCAGCTTATCTCAGGTTTACTAGTCCCTGTCAATCGGAACTTTCTTTAACTTAGCGTTTCAACAGATACCCGCAGCCATCGTTGCATCACCAGGACACTTATGGTGGCTACACCGGCGAACAGCCCGAAAATCAGAAATTCACCGGCATTGCTCCCTGTAAAATCTTTGAATAACCCAAACCATGATGGAAGCAGAAATCCACCAATAGCTCCGGCTGCCCCGATAAAACCCGAAGCCGTTCCCTTCATCCCCTGGAATCGTAAGGAGACAACCTGAAACACCACCCCATTTCCGAAGCCAAAAAATAACAGGGTCGAAAAAATTTAGGGCAAAGAAAACACAAGGGGAAACAGCCCACATAAAAAAACACTCAGGATGGCGGTCATTGGGACAACCACGAGTAGAAGACCAATTCCTCCCATTCGGTCAACAACATAACCTCCCACAGGCCTTGCCAAACTTCCGGCTAACCCGCACATGGCGGGATCAGCAGGTAGCCCTACGCTATCGGATCGTGCTGGCTGCCGCCAACGGGCAGTCCGATCTTGCCGTTGCCCGGCAGTACTCGATCAATCGGAAAACGGTCATGTTGTGGCGACAGCGATTTACTGAATTGCGACTGGACGGTCTGTGGGAGATCGCTCCCGGACGCGGATGCAAGCCCACCTATCCCGATCAAGAAGATCGCGGGGATTGTGGCGGCCACCTTGCACACCCAGCCGGACGGCATGACGCATTGGAGTTGCCGAACGCTGGCCAAGAGCCAGGGGGTGAGCAAGTCCACCATCAACACCATCTGGCAGGCTCACACTCTGAAACCCCATCGGGTGGAAACCTTCAAGCTGTCCCGTGACCCGCAGTTCCTGGAGAAACTCACCGACGTCGTCGGGCTCTACCTGAATCCGCCCCAACAGGGGATTGTGTTGTGTGTGGACGAGAAGAGTCAGATCCAGGTCTTAGATCGGACGCAACCCAGCTTGCCGCTCAAGAAGGGACGGTGCGGGACCATGACCCATGCCTGCAAGCGCAATGGTACCACGACGCTCTTTGCCGCGCTCGATACCTTGCAAGGGAAGGTGATCGGTCAATGCTTTCAGCGGCATCGGCACCAGGAATTCCTCAAGTTCTTGCGCACCCTCGATAGGGCGTTCCCCGGCGATATCCCGCTGCATGTCATCATAGACAATTATGGAACGCATAAGCATGAGAACGTGCGGGCTTGGTTCAGGCACCACCCGCGCTTTGTGCCTCACTTGGTCCCGACAAGCTCCAATTGGCTGAACCTGGTGGAGCGTTGGTTTGGCGAACTGAGCGCGAAGGCACTCCGCCGTGGAGCCTTTGGCAGCGTGCAAGACTTGAAGGCCTGCATCGAGGCGTTCCCGACGGCATGGAATCAGTATCCGAAACCGTTCGTCTGGACGGCGACAGTCGACTCGATAATTGACAAACTCTCGCGCTGGCAACAAACGTTGGAGCAGATTCAGCCCGGCTGCACGAGCCCATGTGGGAGAAAACGGAAGAAATAACTGCCCAGTTATTTCGTGGACACTACACTAGATTCTCCCCAAAAAACATCAAACTCTGAGATTTCATAGCTTTCGCTTCATGTGATTCCGCCCAAACCCCTAAATTTCAATACGGTGGTACTATAGAAGATCCGGTTTTGCTACCGCAATTCAGTGTTCCTTGGTAAAAGGCCATACCCCGCAGATCTTTGTCATTCCGTTAAATGGTGTATATTATTTTCAAAGAATTTCGTACATTTCACAAAAGTCTCTTAACGAAAAACGCTTAGATGAAAAATCCCAACACGTCTACACACGACAAGACCCTGCCGGACGAGGATGATGCGATTGATGTCGAGTTCTCTTCAGATGACAGTGACTCCGAATTTCCCAAGAATGCACCTCACCGAGAACCTGGCGAAAAGGCATTCTCTACCAGTGATAGTTCGCTTGTTCCCAGCACTGCATTAAACCGGCATTTAGCTGAAATCCGACGATATCCGTTTTTGTCCAAAGAAGAAGAGATTCAGCTTTTTCACGAATACCAAAACAAGGGGAGCCGGGAAGCAGCTGTCAAACTTATCCTGGCCAATTTACGAGTAGCCGTGTCCATCGCCTCGGAATATGCCCACACCGGCGCGGATCAGATGGATTTGATCCAAGAAGGCAATGTGGGGCTCATGCAGGCCATCAAAAAGTTTGATGTGACCAGGAATGTACGCTTCTATGCGTATGCGGCTTGGTGGGTCCGAGCGTTTATATTAAGGCATCTCTTGAATACACACCGGTTGGTGAAAATTGGAACAACCCAGGAGCAACGCAAGCTCTTTTACAATTTAAAAAAAGAAAAGGCCAAACTGGAGCGTTTGGGGTTTGTCCCCGATGCCAAGCTCCTCGCCGACCGACTTCAGGTTCGCGAGCGAGATGTGGTGGAAATGGACCAACGGCTCGGAGGATGGGAATTATCCCTTGACCAACCTATAAACAGCAAAGAAGGCGACAGCACTTTTCTCGACCTCCTTCCGGCCCTAACACCAGCCATCGATGATACCTTGGCTGAAGACCAGCTTCGACGTTTGTTTCGGAGAAAACTCGGAGAGTTTGCCAAAACCCTCAATGAACGCGAAGAGGACATCCTGAGAAATCGGCTCCTGTCTGAGAATCCCCTAACGCTGGAGGAATTAGGGAAAAAATATTCAATTACCAAGGAACGTTCCCGACAACTGGAAGCAAAAATCATCAAAAAATTACGAGATTTCATGAAGGCGGAGGTACAGGACTTCGATCAAATTCGCCCGTAAGACACCCTGTATACCAAAAGACAGTAAAATGAGGAGGCCCAAAAACTTGAAAGGATTGAAAAAGAAGAATTTTTATCCTGAGAGACCTTGACTTTGGATATACCGGATATATCTACTCTTACGATATACATTAACTGGACTTTCATGACCACCACAAAATAACCAAGACATTTTGACCTTATTGAATCAGGTCATTGTTCAACACAATTGTTCAACACAAAGGAGGCGGTATCGATATGGCTACGCAAACCAAGGAAAAAGACAAGGAAAAAGAAAAACAAGAGGGCAAAGAAGAGTCCCAAGGGACTGCTGCTAAAGGGTTTCTTCCATTAGGCGACAGGGTTTTTGTGACCTATACAGAAGAATTAGAACGCACGGCTGGCGGAATCTATGTTCCTGACTCAGCACGGGAAAAACCCCAACGCGGAACCGTCGAGGGAGCAGGAAAAGATGTTCAAAATCTTAAAGTTGGAGATCAAGTATTGTTCGATAAATATTCTGGAACAAAAATAAAAATTGAGAACGATGAGTGCCTAATTCTTCGTGAAGAAGATATTCTTGGCGTCTTTGTTGACGAATAAGTTTACTTTCAACAAATCTAAAACTTGAACTTACACTTTAAAGTTTAATTAACGGAGGAAGATTATGCCGAAACAGTTACTATATGGTGATCAAGCCCGGAGTGCGATTCTCCAGGGTGTGAACCAGTTGGCCAATGCAGTGAAAGCGACGTTGGGTCCGAAAGGCCGAAACGCCATTTTAGACAAGAAATTTGGTGCCCCCACAATAACCAAAGACGGTGTGACCGTGGCAAAAGAAATTGAACTGTCAGACCCATACCAAAACATGGGTGCCCAACTCGTTAAAGAGGTTGCCAGCAAAACCAGTGATGTTGCTGGTGACGGAACCACCACGGCTACCGTCTTGGCCCAAGCCATTTACCGCGAAGGGGTGAGAAACATCAGCGCCGGCGCCAATCCAATGGAATTGAAGCGTGGAATTGATAAAGCCGTTGAAGTAACCATTGAGGAATTGAAGAAAATCAGCAAGCCCTGCAATTCCAAGAAAGAAATCGGCCAAATCGGATCTATTTCCGCCAACAATGACCCCACCATTGGCGATCTTATTGCCGAAGCGATGGACAAAGTTGGAAAAGATGGTGTGATCACCGTCGAAGAAGCCAAATCCATGACGACCTCATTGGACGTGGTTGAAGGTATGCAATTCGACCGTGGTTACATCTCCCCATACTTCGTCACTAATGCCGAACGCATGGAGTCTGTCCTCGAAGACGCTTTTATTTTGATCAACGAGAAAAAAATCAGTGCCATGAAAGACTTACTCCCCATTCTGGAGCAAGTCGCCAAAATGGGCAAACCCTTGGTAATTTTGGCTGAAGATGTCGAAGGCGAAGCCTTAGCCACCCTCGTAGTCAACAAGCTTCGTGGTACGTTGAATATCTCCGCTGTGAAAGCCCCAGGCTTTGGTGATCGGCGCAAGGCCATGCTTGAAGACATTGCCATTCTCACCGGTGGTCAAGTGATTTCAGAAGAAGTCGGTCTAAAATTAGAGAATGTGAAACTCACCGATCTTGGCCGTGCAAAACGCATAACCATCGACAAAGACAACACCACGATCGTGGAAGGCGCTGGAGATCCCAAGAAGATTGAAGGCCGCGTGAAGCAAATTAAAGCTCAAATTGAAGAAACCACTTCTGAGTATGATGGCGAAAAGCTCCAAGAGCGGCTGGCGAAAATCGTTGGTGGTGTAGCCGTGATTAACGTAGGCGCCGCAACGGAAACCGAAATGAAGGAAAAGAAAGCCCGCGTCGAGGACGCCCTTCATGCAACAAAAGCCGCAGTGGAAGAAGGAATTGTTCCTGGCGGCGGCGTGGCTCTTCTCCGAGCCATTCCAGCTTTAGAAAAATTGAAATTAGAAGGCGATCAACAATTCGGCGTGAATATTATCCGTCGCTCCCTCGAAGAGCCAATTCGGTTGATTGCAGAAAATGCCGGTGTCGAAGGTTCCATTGTCGTGGATAAAGTGAAAAACAATAAGACGAACCGAGGATACAATGCCGGAACTGGTGAATACGTCGATATGGTTGAGTCGGGTGTGATTGACCCAACCAAAGTCACCCGTTGCGCATTACAAAATGCCGCGAGTGTGTCAGGGTTAATGTTGACCACTGAGGTGACCGTCACTGATCTTCCAGAAGATAAGAAAGATGGAGGCATGGGTGGCCATGACCACGGTATGGGTGGCATGGGCGGTATGGGTGGCATGGGCGGAATGATGTAATTTTCATCTGCCGAATGTAGGTTGTTCTCCAAAGGCCCGAGGAAGAATATCTCCTCGGGTCTTTGTTTTTATTGTCAAATCCATTCT
>CAYMQW010000085.1:0-7757 GCA_964392595.1 uncultured Nitrospiraceae bacterium | reverse complement strand
TTCCAACCAAGTACTCACCCAATCTTTCTTGTAGTTTCGCTTCACGCATAACGCTTTACGCATCACGTCCTAATCGTGATCCCCCCCCCACGATCTTATCAAGAAAATTCAAAATGGCGGTTTTTTTGGAGGGATCTTTTTCTAATTGAAAAGCCCGTTCATAATGATCGCCGGCAAGTTCAGGCATGCGCTTCAAGTCATACACACGCCCAACCCCAAACGTCGCATGTGCATCATTCGGGTCGGCTTTGATGGCTTTACTAAAATAATCCAGCGCCTCATCCACTTTCCCTTGTTCGACTATCATCCATCCAACCGCAGTCGCAGCGGGGGCAAAGTCCGGATTGATCCGCACGGCTGCCTTATACTCGCGCAGGGCCATATCCTGGCGCCCTTTTTGTTCATAGACCCCAGCCAGCGCAAACCGAAGTTCCGCATCCTCGGCATTGAGTCCCAGCGCGACTGTATATTCTTTTATCGCCGCATCAATTTCCCCTTGCTCAGCCAGGGCACAGGCCAAATTACTATGCCCCAGGGTATCCTCGGGTCGTAGTTTAATAATTTCTCGATATTGCGGAATGGCCCGCTCTAACAAGTCCTGCTCCTGATATGCCACCCCCAAATTTAATCAAGCCGCAATATAATTGGGATCCAATTTCACAGCTTGCCGATAGGCCTTGATGGCTTGATCTGTCTTCTTCATCCGTTGATGAATTTGGGCCAGAAAAAAGTGGGGAAGGGGTGACTCAGGGACTAGACGTGCAGCTTCTTGGTTAACTGTCCATTGACTGCTCCGATTGCCCGGATTGGGCGAGAAACAACCCGCGTATTAAATAAAGATTTCCCTCATCGGGATGCGTCTTCAAAATGCCATCCACCCAGGCTCGTACCTGCTTGATGTCCTCTTCCTCTTGAAGCGATTTGGCATGCATCTGCCAGGCAAGGGCAAACTCCCCTCTCAATAAATGCATGGCGTTGAGCACAAAAAACGCTGGGGGGCCTGCGGATTCTGACTGCGACCAGTGAGTCGCCGTTTCCACCACTTGATCCCAATCACCTTGGATAATGGCTTGTTCAACTGCATTTCCGTCAGACATATGGTTCTCTTGTTTCGTCAAGGGGGCAATAATGCGTGATCATACAAAACCTCAGGCATTAGGAGTAATAGCCTTCAGCCTAAACACCTGAGAAATTACCGTTTATGAATTATTTGAACACAGTGGACTCACTATCTTTTCAACGTATCTTCAACATCAGGAGGCGTCGCCTGAATCAGCTCGCCCAAGTACGGGTATTGTTCGGTTATCTTTTGCTTCATCAACCAGGCAATGGTTCGATAGGACCAATGACCTTTGACTCCCGACCTAAGCTGCGAAATGTACTCCGCCTCGGCATAGTCCATTTTAAAGAGGCATCGAACCTTAAACCCAAAGGGAATTGCATAAATCGACGACTCCTGATCCATCCCACGCAACCGTTCAATGTCTTGCTTCACGGCATCCATGGCCAATCGATAATCACGATCCAACCCGGCATCCACCAACGGTTTGGGCGTATCATACCCATGGACCGTCGTGAAGTTCTGCTGCACTTGCTGGCACCGACGATGCCGATGCATATCGCGCCACCCTCCAATGTCCATGAGCACATCAAAGATTAAGGGATACCCGCAGCGAAATTCTTTAATCAACTCATCGTACGGGCCTCGGTGGCAACAGGCAATTTGAATCGTCTCTTCTTTTTCCTGATCCGACCACGCACGAACTATTTCTAAAATACTGCGGTATGGGGCTTGACTCACCCGATACAGTAAGGTCGTCACCAATTCATCCTGCAATTGATGTGGCTCGAGTAAATCAACCGGCTCATTTCGATGAGCCCATGCCGCCGGAGCATCAAGGCCCGCCTTTCTTAAGACTTTCTTGGCATGGCGTTGAAGATCCCGATACACCTCGGTTTGATATTCGTTTGAGTCCGCATAGCGCGCTAAGGTGGGCGCCAACGATTCATTGCCACTGTTGTCATTGCCACACAAGGTCGCCCAGACATCCGACGGAGGTTTGGCACATGCCACCTTCAATTCTTCCCCAATCGCCTTTAGCTCCGGAAGCTGCGCGGAGAGCAGCCGCGTGATTTGCTTTTCCAAAGTCCGAATACTGACGACTTGTCCCACATTCGTTTTCGCGGCCAAGGGAAGAAGGTACCGGGTGACATCAAAGGTGCGAGCGGCAATTGTCCGGTCATAATCACCCTGCTTCATGGCATCGGGTTTCGGGACTTGCTCGCGAAGAAACTGCTGTAAGGGATCGTGAAAGGCCCGATACAGATTGAACAAACTCCCCAACACGCCACGATATAACGCTTCGGTTTCCGTTCCATGAATGTTCCCAGGAACGTAACAACCCGAGACGGCAAAATTTTGATACCGACTGGATTTAGCCTGTCCATCCCATAGAGGTTCATCCTCAACCCGAATCGCAGCCAGCTCCGAAATGTGTTCCAAGGAAATGGTGACATGACCCAGATCCGCAATCGAGCCATGACCATAGGCAAAATAAAATTGTTCCCAAAATTTTTCCGACGAATGCCCGTGCACCCATTTCAGACTCTCCTCAATGGAATCCGGAGAACGGCTATACCGCGCAAGGGCATAGGCCGCCTTTTCCGGAGGCATTGGGGCCAGCACAACCACTCGACGGGCCGTTTTCTCATCAGACGACATGTTCTCAACCTCTTCTTGATGTTAAGCCTGGGGCAAGATTATTCTCCAATGCTCGTGGATCTACAAAGAGCCAACTATAATCAGCCCCTTTCCCGATCTCAAGTTGACGGTATTTTAGCCCGAATAACCTAAGAAAAAACCCTTGCAGGACTTGACCCTGAACGATACACTCCGCCGCCAATGGTACCATTTAAGGATTTTTCATGATTTCATCCGACCAACAATCAATCCACGGCCAATGGTCTTCACGCTGGACCTTTATTATGGCTGCCACCGGCGCGGCGGTTGGCCTCGGGAACATTTGGAAATTCCCCTATCTCACCGGCATTCACGGCGGGAGCGCGTTTGTGTTGGCCTATATCCTCTGTGTTGCAGCCCTGGGTATTCCCATGATGATGACCGAAGTGATGCTCGGCAGACGTGGCCGCCAAACCCCCGTGAACACCATGCGAACACTGGCAGCAGAAAACAATGCCAGCCAAGGCTGGCAACTTATCGGATGGTTCGGCACCTTAGCCGGCATGCTGATTCTTTCCTATTACAGCGTCATCGGGGGATGGACCATTGGCTACATTCTCTATTCGGCCACAGGCAGTTTTGCAGGATTAAACGGCGATGGGGCCTCGACCTTGTTTGGAGACTTCGTCGGCAATCCGTTTGTCCAGGTAGGCTGGCATACGGCGTTCATGATCATCACGATGTACGTCGTGGCCCGAGGGGTGAAAAGCGGATTGGAAAAGGCCGTCACCTATCTTATGCCAGCCCTGTTCGTGCTCCTCCTTGTGCTCGTCGGCTATGCCATGACCACCGGCTACTTCATGAAAGGGCTTGCCTACCTCTTCACGCCTGACTTCAGCCAACTCACCGGCACCAGTATGCTCACGGCCATGGGGCAAGCATTTTTCAGTCTGAGTTTGGGCATGGGCACAATCATGATTTACGGCTCGTACGTTCCCAAGGGCACTTCTATCGCAAGTACCTCGATAGCCATTGCCTGTGCCGATACCATGGTGGCCCTCCTCGCGGGCATGGCCATTTTCCCGATCGTATTTGCGAACGCCCTTGAAGCTGGGGCAGGCCCCAGTCTCATTTTTGAAACCATCCCCGTGGCTTTTGGCAACATGACCGCCGGAACACTATTTGGAACACTCTTTTTTGTGTTGCTCCTGGTCGCGGCATGGACGTCATCGATTTCACTCATCGAACCAGCCGTCACGATGATGATCGAAAATTTCCACATGACCCGCCGGCAAGCAGCTATTTGGACTGGCCTCGCAACATGGTTGTTAGGTTTTGGCACCGCCTTTTCCTTTAACATTTGGTCGGAAGCCACAGTGTTTGGGATGACCTTTTTCGAAAACCTCGACTACCTCACCTCAAACATCATGTTGCCATTAGGCGGAATTTTTATAGCCGTGTTTGCCGGCTGGTTAATGACCAAAAACACCAGCCAAGCTGAGCTTGACATGAAAAGTGAAGTAGGCTATTCCATCTGGCGAATACTCATTCGCTTCATCGCCCCCATCGCCGTCACCATCGTCCTCCTCCACGCCATCGGCGTGTTTTAACACCATCCCTCCTCAACACGGATATCTTCCCCCTCGCCATAGCAGCTTGGGCGCATCGGCGAAGACTCAGAACCGGCTCTATTTTCTATGCCTCATCTCAACTGGCACCCTACCAAACAAAATTTCGAGTCTGACCCCCAAATTAAAAATTAAATATTTTTTGGGTATTGCTAGGAGTCTCTCTGGAATGCGTAATACCCCAACACGTTTTCAGCTCCAACGGCCTCGAAGGCCTTCCTACTGTGAACATTGGCACCTTGCACTCGGGCAGACACCAGAGGGACATGATCAACATTCATGCGTCGAGCGGCCAAGGCATAGAGATACTGAGCGACATTCTGTCCACGAAGATTGGGGCGGACCACGATATAGTGAATCTGCCAACATTGTGGAATGAGCAGTTCCGCATCGCTGCCTTGATACCAGGATACATGGCCTGCAAGGCCTTGATGATCATACACGTTGAGAATGCCTCCACTGTGGAGACTTTGCTCCATGCCTTTTCGTAACTGACTGTTTATCTTCTCAGGCTCAAAGCCCAAGGACTCTGGCTCTAACAAGCGGCAAAAGTCTAACCACCAGGCATCTAGTTCTTGATCGTAAAAAAAAGAAAACTCTTTGAACACTTTGGAGATACGCAACGGGGGTCGTGTCGCACCCCAGTCAACGACATACGCACATTCTTCCAAGCAAGCCTGAGGAATCTCCGACAGAAAAGAAACCGAGCGATGATTGGGGGAAATAGGAAGTTGAATCGTATCACAGGGAAGATCCCACTCCGCCTTCACACAATCGAGCAGGGTGAAAAGGTCAGCTGGATTGGTGACAAACCAATGATCGATACATGCGACGCGCTTCCTTACCCATGTCCCGATTCGAGGGGAAATGATCGCCCCCCAGTGCTCTCCCTCGCCAACATATTTTGGGGATAGGTCCCCAAGAGTCTTCACCTGATACAGGTCCATCAACATGGTTTGAACGTCCGAATCAATCAACTCGGATTTGGGTTGAGTCGAACATTGATAGAGCACATCCCAGCGCTGTGCCAAGGAAACTGAGAAACCCCGTTTAATAACCGGAGGCACGGCACCCAGGTAGGATTCGCGAAATTTCTGAACAATGTTTTGGTGAAGAATCAGACGATTCATGGCACTCTTACCCTCCTCTTTGAGAAAGAGGGGTTGGGGGAGATTTTATGACGAGGTTTTCTTGGGCGAAAATTGATGCCATAGACACAATTTGTTCAATCCCCCTCAACCCCCCTTTTTCTAAGGGGAAAGTTGGAGAGCTTATTTTTCCATTGTGCCTTGAATGCAATGCTCCAGCAACAGTTTGATTTCTTTGGTTTGAAGGGCAAGCAATTCGGCTTTGAGATTAGACTTTTTGCCCCTCTCACATGCCATGCAGAGATCGATGAAGGTACACGGGTTCCACGAACCAGATTGGACGATTTGGTCAAAGGCTGTTGTTACCGGCAGAGCTTGGCGAATCTTATGACTTCCTAATTGTTGAAAGACGGGATGTTGGCCCACGCGCCGAAACCAATATTTTGCATTCGCTGCATCAGGCTCCCGACGATGAACGATTCCATGCCAGTAACTGCCTTCAACTGTGTCAAGATCTTGCGCAATGGCATGCGCGTCATCCCACGCATCCAAGGCCACACACAGGCCAGCTTTGACGGCTTCCCCCATCGGTGCACTCGTCACGTTCTGGCCGAACAGTTCACGTAGAGAGATTAATTGAATCTCATGAATGAGACTGTCTTGAGTCACCTGCCCACGAACGAGACTCAAGCCTGAGAGGCGAGATTCAATTTCTTCGTAGAATCGTGCTCCTGATGTTGACTGCAGGAAGGGATTCATCGATGGGCAAGCGGGGTGACGTACACCTCCAGCTAGTGGATGTGGTAGGAAAATCCAATCAATCCGAGGATGGCATTGATGCCAGTATTGCGGTCACCTAAACCGGCATTAGAGATATGGTGCAAACGAAGGGCGCCGGTGATCGCCATTTCTTGCGTAATGAAATATTGCAGGCCCGGACCGGTTTCTAGCAAGAAATTAAACGGGGTACTTTGCTCCGGGATCCTTGGGGCCAAGTCGGTCCAAGACACACCCATGCCAAAGTCGAAATAGGGCATCCAACGCCCAAATGACAGGAAATTATATCGTCCCACGGTGGAAAACCCCGCCAATGTGGCATCAAAGGGTTCGAAATATTGGGCGGCGACCGGTTCGGCCAGGACTTCAAAGACCCCGCTGAAATATCCCAACTCAATTTTATCAGTTACAACGAGCCCAAACTGTGGAAGGACATAGACCGCACTTCGGTTAGAGGAATTGGCATTGGCCAATCCCGCGAACGCTTGCCAGTAACCGGCTTGGATTCCAACCTCAACTGTCCCAGCCTCAATAATATTTTGAGCTTCCACGGCACCAAACGATTGCGCAGGCAGACTCCAGAGCAGGACCACGAACAGGAGCACCACCATCACTTTTTTTCTAATATGATCCATGAATCCCCTCATTCGAGTAGGCCGCGTCCTGCAACTATTTATTTCTTGACCCAACATTGGAGAGGCATTGTACAGATCTCAAAAATGGCAATCAACTCCTCACCTGCAAGAAAATTTTCTAAAATGACGAAAGGGAATAGAAGAGACCGTCATCAAACATCACGCCACCGCTACCGCCCCAAGGGGCCTTGACCCGTCAAATGGACAATCGCACTCGCAATGGTTACGCTCGCCTTGTCCGCGATCTTGCGGAGCTGGATCATCACGATCGCTTTCAGGAAATGCTGAACAGGGCATATGGAACAATGGACCAACTCGGTCGGCTCATTGAACGGGCGAAGCGATTGAGCGATGAGCCTGATGAGGGAAAGCCCCCCACCTGATCTGACCTGGCAATCTAAATTACAGCTCGCTCCCAGCCCCGTCCCTCGTGCCCGAACGTAAACATGGTCGGATGAAAGATCTCCGCCAAGATTTCCAGCGACTCAACCAGCCGAGGCCCGGGGCGATTAAAGTATTGATTGCCATCCGTGAGATAGACTCTCCCCCGTTGCACTGCTTTGAGATCACTCCACCCTGGTTGACCAGTCAACAGATGAATTTCTTCACGTGTCCGGGGGATAGAAAAGCCGCAGGGGAGCAATAGAAGAATATCAGGATCCTGTTGTTGAATCGCTTCCCATTGGAGCCATGGTGCATGTTCACCGGCATGACCAAACACATTCTGTCCCCCAGCGTAATCAATCAGCTCGGGCATCCAGTTCGCGGAGGCCATGAGGGGATCGAGCCATTCAATACAGCCGACGGTTGGACGGTCTACAATCTGACGTGTTTGCGCACTGATGGCCTCGGCGCGGTTTCGAAGCTTGGACAATGAGGCCTCACCTTCTTCCTTTCGACGCAAGGCCTCAGACACTCGCGCGATATCGTCACACACCTCGTGCAACTG
>CAYMQW010000084.1:0-7777 GCA_964392595.1 uncultured Nitrospiraceae bacterium | reverse complement strand
CGTGCGGGGTTATAAAAAAGAAGCCGTGACGCTACCGAATCTCACCTATGTGGATAATGATGCCTATGCGGATACCGGAGAATTAGATTCGCTACTCAAAGCCCTTCGCGCAAAAAACGGGGCATTTCAAGACACGATCATTTCCTATGGCGATGTCCTGTTCAATCAATATATTCCCCAAACGCTTTTCCAGGAACAAGAAGACCTAGTGATGTTCGTGGATAGCTCATGGGAAGGAAAGACCAGTTATACTCGTCTTGGGGGATTTGCGGAGTGCACCATTCCCAATTCACGGAAAGCATTCCATTCAAAAGTCTACTTAAAACAATTAGGGCAAGATGTGCCGGATGGCTCCATTCATGGCGTGTGGATGGGATTCCTCAAGGTTTCATCCAAAGCATGTGAACAATTACTGGAAATTTCAGAACACATGCTCGCTAATCCTGGAAACCGGAAAGCCGGAATGTCTCAGTTGTTTCAGGAATTATTGCGACGAAACCATTCCATCCGAGTCCTGTATACCGTCGGGCATTGGTTGGATATTAACAGCCTTGATGATGTGGTCCAGGCCGGAGAGTTTTAAAGTCTGAACGCCTTGAAGAGCCTCTAAACCACCTCAGCCGCACCATCCCCCAACCACAGGACACCATGCTTGATCCCGAACAATTTCTTGCCTGTCTCCAACAGCATGAGGTGTCATTTTTCACAGGAGTGCCGGATTCCCTACTCAAAGACTTTTGTGCCTGCGTGACGCAAAAGACCCCAGCGCACCAACACATTATCAGTGCGAACGAAGGCGGAGCCGTTGCTTTGGCGGTTGGCTACCATCTCGCCACCGGGAACATTCCTCTGGTCTATTTCCAGAACTCCGGGTTGGGGAACATCATTAATCCCCTCCTGTCCCTGGCCGACCCAGACGTATATGCCATTCCCATGCTGTTCGTCATTGGGTGGCGAGGAGAACCAGACGTTCATGATGAACCTCAACACAAAAAACAAGGGCGCGTCATGTTACCCATGCTGGACTCGATGGAAATCCCCTATTCCATTATCAACCCTGAGATGGATCAGGCCGAGGCAACCATTACACAGGCCCTTCAAACCGCTCGTAAGACCAATGGTCCCTATGCCCTGATCATCCGAAAGGGAACGTTTAGCGCATATCAGTTTCAGCAACCGAAAACTCCACTCATGGAATTAACCAGGGAAGAGGCCATTCGCCACATCCTTGGTGGCTTGGCAAATGACGATATCGTTGTCTCCACAACCGGCATGCCTTCTCGCGAAGTTTTTGAATATCGATCGCAGAAGAATCAAGGGCATCAACGAGATTTCTTAACGGTGGGAGGGATGGGGCATGCGTCACACATTGCCCTGGGCATTGCGCTACAAAAACCAGACCGCCAGGTGTGGTGTTTAGATGGGGATGGTGCCGCACTCATGCATTTGGGCACCCTGGCCATCACTGGGTCTCTCAAACCAAACAATTTTAAACATATCATCCTAAACAACGGAGCCCACGATTCCGTAGGTGGCCAGCCGACCGTTGGGTTTCACGTAAAATTTTTGACCATGGCTCAAGCGGCAGGCTATAAAACAACAGCCCAGGCTCAGACCGCTGAAGGGATCACACACGAACTCGTCAGGATTCGAGAATCTCAAGGACCAAGCTTACTGGAAATTCGTATTAACAAAGGGGCGAGAAAAGATTTAGGAAGACCGACTTTGACTCCGATTCAAAACAAACAGGGGTTCATGAAGTTTCTTTCCTCGCAGGATGTTCAAAAAGGCTGCCAGTAGCGTTCTCGGGCCTTGCTGGTCAGCCTTTTTGAACATCCTGCGAATCTCACATCATAGGTTAATTAAGGCCCTCGTATTAAATAGGAAACACCGGGAAGACCAAAAGGCGGATTCAACTCATAAGTGCACCACCCCACGAAATGGCCTTTGGGCAGAGTATTCAGCCAAATATTTAAGGAGGTGCCTAACGGCTACTACCATCGGCCCAATTCATCCATGAAGAACGCTACCACTCCTAAACCATGAGAATAAAAAAGGAAAAGAGGTGGTGCACTTATTATGTGAATCCAAGAAAGGTCAAAAACTTTCTGAGAGATCAATCATGAACACCCTCACTGCCTATAATGGGATTCACATCCCGACATTCATGTATGGCACTGCATGGAAGAAAGAGGCAACATACGATCTCGTTCAATTGGCCGTTTCTTCTGGCTTTACGGCTATTGATACGGCCAATCAACTCATCCATTACAATGAGGCTCTTGTGGGCGAGGCCTTACTCACTCTTGCCCAGCAAGACATCACAAGAGAATCCTTATTTCTCCAAACCAAATTCACGTCGGTTTCCGGGCAAGACCATCGCACACCGTACGACCCGATCGCCCCAATTTCGAAACAGGTCGAACAATCGTTTGAAAGCTCGATACAACATCTGCATACCGATTACTTAGACTCCTACGTCTTGCACGGGCCATATTCACGACATGGATTAGGAAAGGAAGACTGGGAAGTCTGGGCAGCCTTTGAAGAAATCTATCAGTCAGGCCAGGCCAAAATGATAGGCATTAGTAATGTCACGGCCAATCAACTCCGCCAGCTTTGTGAGGAAGCCACGGTGAAGCCCATGGTCGTCCAGAACCGATGTTATGCCAGTCATGGGTGGGATCATGAAGTGCGAGAACTCTGCACAGCGCACGACATCATCTATCAAGGGTTTTCGCTCTTGACCGCCAACCAGAATATATTGAGAGACCCTGAAATTGGAAGGATCGCTCATCGCGTGGGGGCAGGGCAGATGCAGGTCATTTTTCGGTTTGCCCAGCAAATCGGCATACTCCCCTTAACTGGTACGACCAACGAACAGCACATGAAAGACGATGTACACATTGAGAACTTCCAACTCACCTCGGAAGAAATCACGCAGATTGAAAGAATTGGACTATGATGGCGCTGACTCCGTTTGATTGTCCTCTTGATTCTCTGTACCGCTGGGTTCGGAGATCACCGTATCAGATGTCTCCACCGTTGCCTGGGATTGAGCCTGCCTCTCAGCCACTGGGGCAAAAGTCTTTTTGGACTTACCCTGGCTTACTTTACCCTGGCCTATTGAGCCCATGGTAATTTTTCCATTAAAGATTACGCCATTGTCCATGGACAGTTTGGGAGTTGTAATCGACGCATCAATGATAGCCGGTGATTTAAGCTCGACCCGTTGGATGGCAGTGATATCACCCGTGATTCGCCCACTGGCAATAACCGACCCGGCACGAATCTGAGCTTTCACATTGGCTTGCTCACCGATGAATAAGATGTCATCGGTTTCAATTTCGCCTTCGAAGCTTCCATCGATTCGAACATTCCCTTTGTAGGTCAACATCCCGGAGAATTCTACATCGTGCCCCACAAACGCCACGATGTCTTCCAACTCTGATAACGTTCTCCCCGTTGTCCGATTTGAGAATTCGTCTTTTTCCTGTGCCATAGTTTCTCTCCTTCATCACCAAAGACAAACGTACAAGACCAATGCCGAGACACCCTACAAGAAATACGGCCTCGCTTCAATGCACAGACACAATTTTCCATGCTCCCTTTTCATAATTGCCTCTTTTTCCGGTATTTTCTCTTGGTTCACCGATTTGGGCAAGTTGGGCAAGTTGGGCAAGTTGGGCAAGTTGGGCAAGTTGGGCAAAATAGTGACCCAGTTGTCCCCAGCTTACAAATTACGTTGAAATCCCCTACATGTTTCAGTCAATCATGAAATTAAAACATGGGAGCTCGATCGTCCTCATCCTCACACTGATCATGCCGTGCTTCCCAGCGTTCGGCAAGGACAAGCCGGATATCATGCTGGCTGATATTTACGAACGCGGCATCGATGTCACCCAGTATTGGGTGAGTGAAAAACTCGATGGAGTCCGGGCTCGATGGGACGGCACGAAGCTCATCTCTCGAGGGGGCCTTATTTTTGCTGCGCCGGAATGGTTCACCCACGGTTTTCCGTCCACCCCCTTGGACGGAGAATTATGGACCGAAAGGAGCCGATATGAAAACGTGTCTTCGATTGTCAGAAAGCACCAGCCACATGAGGGATGGCGGTCTGTCCGCTTGCTGGTATTTGATCTTCCCGCGCATGGCGGTATTTTTGACGAACGAGTCCAGGCCATGCAGCAGATCGTGGCCCAGACCAAATCACCCTACCTGGATGTCATTGAACAATGGCGGGTCGGGAATGAAAACGAATTGAAGCAGCAATTGCAATCCGTGATCGATCGAGGCGGCGAGGGGTTGATGCTGCACCGCAACACGGCACGGTACGCGAGCGGTCGCAGCCACGATTTACTGAAACTCAAACCCTTTTCCGACGCCGAAGCCACGGTGATCGGCTATCGACCAGGAAAGGGTAAAAATCTCGGGCACGTCGGGTCGCTCAAAGTACAGATGGACGACGGAAGACAATTCTTTATCGGAACAGGACTCAGCGATAAAGAACGACGCCATCCCCCATCCCTGAACAGCAGAATAACCTTTCGTTTCCAAGGTCGGACAAAAAACGATATCCCCCGCTTCCCAGTGTTCTTGCACCTCCGCGATGAAGAACCACAATAGGGAATGTTGAAAAAGGGCGTCAGCGGCGTTCTCGGCCCTTTGTCGTGCTCACGTTCTCCGGTACGCGCCGTGCGCCAAGCCTACTCCGCCGAAGTGGCTACGAAGGCCGGGAGCGCCTGCGGCCTTGCTGAGGGCACCTTTTTAAACATCCCCTCTCGCTCTTGGGGGTTTATGAGATGAATCGGCATTATGAAAGTATTTCAATTATTCAACAGTCCCGCAATAGGCTCTGGAGGTCGGATCTTCTGGCACTTTCATGATGTATTAAGCCCATCGGGGAAAATGCCGAATGAGGGATGACCGTCTGCCATCATACCTTTTGTTCACAACCATTCCTGCGAGGCAAGGCTTATGCGGTGGGTTTTTCGAGCGGTCTTCCTGATCTTGATTCTTATTCCGGTCTCCGTGGTCGGTGCAGCGTATTTGGCCATTGAAGACCAGCCAATGGTCCAGCGAGACGTTCAACTCACGCCCAACCAAGTACAACGAGCTAAAACGCTTTTCCTAGAACACGATCTTCGTACATTACAAAATGGCGAAGTCAAAACTGTGACGATCAGCCAGCAAGACCTCAGCTTAGCCTCGAATTATTTGGTGCACCTCCTGGGACACGGCGGATCGGTGGTTACGGTCACCGATGGGTATCTTGTCAGCAAAGTCACAGTCAGACTCCCAAAGAATCCTGTGGGTGAGTATATCAACGTAGGCCTCGGTTTGGCGCAAACACGGGATCTGCCTCAATTAGTGCATCTCCGCATTGGACGACTCGAGATTCCAATATGGATTGCGGAAAAAGGACTTCAGTTCGCGCTCAATCAAGCCTATACCGAAACAGGATCTCCCATAGCCAGCGAGGTCATTCACCATGTCGCCATTCACCGCAACCAAATACAGATCACCTATCAATGGGACGCCAACATCACTGATGTTGTTCGAAACGTGCTGGTTTCCGCGGAGGATCAAGAACGGTTGAAGGCCTATCATCAACGGCTCACCCAGGTCACTGCCAATATTAGAACGCGTTCAACCGTATCCCTTGTCACGCTCATCCAACCGTTATTTGCCTTGGCACAGGAACGCTCGAAAACCGGGGATGCGATTCAAGAAAACCGTGCCGTGGTTCTAGTGCTCTCTGACTACATCAATGGCCGAGGATTGAGACGGCTTGCGCCCGACTCCGAACATTGGCCACAGCCAGTCCGGCACAAAGTCACGCTTGCCGGGCGAAAAGACTTTTCGCAGCACTTCATTATTTCAGCCGCACTTTCCATGGAAGGCGGCAATCTCGTATCGAACGCCATCGGATTAATGAAAGAAGTAGCTGACTCCCGTGGCGGCAGCGGATTCAGCTTCACCGACTTGGGTGCAGATAAAGCCGGCACGCGATTCGGGCAACACGTCACCTCTCAATCTTCAGCCAGTGATTTGCAACAGCGCCTTGCTCGCTTAACTCACGAGCAAGACTTTATGCCCGAAGTCAGTGATTTACCAGAAGGATTGTCTGAATCCGAATTCGTCCAACGCTTTGGTGGTATGGATAGTCCACGATATAACCAACTTATCGCCAAAATCGATCGACGGGTCGCCAGCCTGAGCCTCTATCAATAATTCTGCCTTTCAGGCGTGAATCGGATCTGGAAGCTCGACGTTCGTATCTCGCATCTCATATTTCGTACCTCGTTCCCAATCTGATCTCCCTTGGGCAAAAAATCTGTTAGAATTTATCTTGACACCTCCCACCGAGAAGCCTATGATTTTTCTATTAAATTAAACTACGGGGGTAGCTGATGGGGTAACGTCCGCATATCCAGTCCCTAGGGTCGTAGAAGCAGAGCAAAGCCTTTTTGGTCGTCATGATCGGAAAGGCTTTTTTTGTTTTCCGTACGTCACCACAAATTTTTCGGCTTCATCAAAACCGTGAGGCAAAGGAAGTGAATACACGAGGAAAGGTGCCACAAGGTCGGACACTCCGCTCGTTCAACGATTATCGGGTACACGACTATTGAGAGATATGGCTGTGATTCAAATAGGGGTGATGAAAACCCTACAATAAATAACCATCTTTTTCCTTTCAAGGAGGTGTTCCATGGCCAGTCCGAAATCAGCGTCATTTTTTGGATCGAACGAATCAACCAATGGTTGTGTGATGGTGGTAGAAGATGATTCCGCTGTCCGAAGTGGGGTCTGTCAGCTGCTTGAAAAAGCGGGATACGATGTCCTTGAAGTGGACGATGGAGCCAAAGCCATCGAAACGATCGGTGCTGGGGAAAATCCCCTGGTCGTCGATGTCGTGATCACGGATATCGACAAACCTACGGGAATGGAGGCTATCAACTTCCTCAAAAAGCAGTATCCCCGCGTGTCGGTAATCGCGCTCACGGGGTTAGAAGAGAAAAAGCCGCCCACTCAGGAACAAACAAAAGTTGCCATTCTGGGCGCGGGAAAAGGTGGCACTGCATTCCTTGACCTATTGAGCCACCTCCCTGATGTCAAAATTGTGGGCATCGCCGACAAAGTCTCGTCTTCACCCGGGTTAACCCGTGCCCGGCAACTTAACGTCCCCGTTTGGGACAATATCACAGACCTCACATCTCAGGATGGTGTGAATCTGATTATAGACGTCACCGGCAACCCGGAAATGTCCAAGATTATTGAGGGACAGAAGAATGATAAAGCCGAAATTCTTGGCGGCGCTGCCTCCAAGCTTCTCTGGAATGTGGTGCAATACGAATCTCAAATGCAGAACCATGTATTGCAAACGGAGAAGGTCTCCAACCTGATGAAGGCAGGATTGATCTTCGATTATCTGGTCAAACCGGTGAAAGAAGATAAGATAAACACCATAATCGTCCAGGCCATGGATCATCGGCAAATCGCCAAACTCTAAACGACCACCGACTCTCGCAACAGAAGTGATGCGAGATTTGTAAACGGAGGCACCATAGGGGAGGACGAAACCTCCGCTGTGGTGCCCATCCCTCCGTTTCCAAATTTTTTTCAAGGAAAATAGGGCCTATCCGGAAAACACCGCTCCACCATTTTTTCGTCCTCTTGATAACATTTGGCCCTCGCCCCCGTTCCTGCTTTAACCTAGAAACCGCAGTTGGATCACAAAAGTCCGCGCAAGCTCTTGGTGCACCTGGCAAAATAC
>CAYMQW010000083.1:0-7781 GCA_964392595.1 uncultured Nitrospiraceae bacterium | reverse complement strand
TCTTGGCGCGATAGTGATCAAGGTATTTCCTCGCGGGTCCTTAGCGCATTCTGACGATAATCGCTCCCATGAAATCGCCTTTTTTCCAATCTTTTTTGGTGGTCTTGGCATGTGTATTATGACAATCCGCACAGCCCTGAACAATGGCAAAGTCCGCAGACATGCCTTTGGTCATCTTGCCATCCTGAAAGGTGATCATCTTCTTTTTCCCTTTGGCCAATTCAACCAAGGCAGACTTTTCGGCATCAGTTTTTGCCGCATTGGCTTTATACAAGGGATGAGTTCCAACGAGTGTGAGCTGAAAATCCTTGATCTCCGCCCCAACGGCTTTGACAAACTGGGCAGGAAGCATAATGGCATGATCTTCCTTTACCCACTTTTCACTTGGCTTGACCCCACTTTTTTTGGCTTTACCAATAATGCCTTTCACATACACCGTACGTGCAGCTTTGGCGGTGGCGAGGACCATCTTAATGGCTGCCTCCTTAGTCATGTCCGCCGCTTGCCCTGAGGACACGACCAAACCAGCCGTGAATACGACGGCCATGCCGACCACCACTCCTGCTCGCAATGTCTTCCTCATAAACCTCCTCCTTTGGTTGACTATGGTGAATCGCTAGGCACATCAAAATTATCTGAGGTTTTTCTTCTTTGCCGACTCACACATTAAGTCAAGCAAATTACGTTGGCCATTAAAATTCCTCGAAGTCATCGTCCTGCCGTGGACGCCGCTCAGCCCCGGTTCCAGCTCCGACTCCCGCAGGCGCCCTTGTCTCTTTTTTGGCTGGAGCAGGAGAGGCGCTCGACTTTTTGGCAGCTGGAGCCGCGGATTTGGCTGGGGAAGAAGCCGATTTACTTCGCCTTGAAGTTGGCGCCTCCGCGTCCCCACTACTCGAGGTTTTAAAGAAGTCCACTTCCCGTTGAAGGGAGGCAGCTTGATGTTGCATGGACTGGGCACTCGAAGCCGCTTGCTCAACCAAGGCGGCATTCTGTTGCGTCGTTTGGTCCATCTGCATAATCGCCCTGTTCACCTGATCAATGCCGGACGATTGTTCTTGCGACGCGGCACTGATTTCGGAAATGATATCCGTAACCCGTTTCACAGAGCCGACAATCTCCTCCAATGTCTTCCCGGATTGATTGACCAGTTCGGAGCCATCACCCACTTTTTGGACTGACTCATTAATGAGCTGTTTGATTTCCTTGGCGGCACCCGCGGACCGTTGAGCCAAGTTCCGCACTTCCGTGGCTACAACCGCAAACCCACGACCTTGCTCGCCCGCTCGTGCAGCCTCCACCGCCGCATTCAACGCCAGTAGGTTGGTCTGAAATGCAATCTCGTCAATCACGTTAATAATGTCGGCAATCTTCTTGCTGCTCTTATTGATTTCGTCCATGGCATGAACGGCATCAGTGGTGATTTTACCACCCTTCTCCGCAACTTCCCGCGCAGCAATGGCTAACTGATTGGCTTGCTTGGAATTGTCGGCATTTTGTTTGACAATCGAAGTCATCTCCTCCATGGAAGCGCTGGTTTCTTCTAACGAACTCGCCTGGTCCGAAGTCCGTCGCGACAAATCATCATTGCCTTGGCTAATTTCGCCAGCAGCCGTGGCCACTTGGTCCGCCGCCTGACGAACTTCACCCACCACCTGCGCCACATTTTCGAACATGGTATTGAGCGCTTCACTCATCTTTCCTAATTCGTCTTGGCTGGTCACGGGAATACGTTGGGTGAGATCACCCTGGGCCGCGAGTTGAGCAACATCATTGACTCGGATAAGGCTTTGAGCACTTCTGCGTCCAATCAACAACCCTAGGGTCAGAATCGCTCCTAAACATATTAACGCGGCCATTATAAGATTTTGTTGGAAAGCAAGCGCCGCTGCCTCTGCCTCATCCAGGGGCACACGAACTAAGACGCTCCAATTCATGCCGGGGAAACCGTGAGCCCCAGTCAAATGGGTGTATCCAGCCAGCTGCCAAATCTCCTTGACGGGGTGATAGACCAGCTCGTACCCGGATTCTCCTGCAACAGCTTTCTGAGCCACGGATATCTCTTGTTCTGCGAGATTCACTTTAAAGATGGTATCTTCCAAATCGTGATTCATTTCCTCAGAGCCCACACTGCCGGGATCGTAATCCATTATAACGCGACCTTCACCATCCATGAGCGTGATTTCTGCGTTAGACAACCCTGTAGCCTTGAGCTCTTGATAGGTGGCTTGAACAATTTCCTCAACCAGGGAAAAATTCGTTCGGTTTGTCCAGAACCCCATCACTTCCCCACTCATATAGAATGGAGCAGAAAACCCTATGGACAGACCAGAATCACCAGGGTAGACCGCTTTGACATCCTCATCAAGATGAAGGTCTTCGACAAACGTGCCGGTGGAGACATCATTTCCCTCAGCCGAAAACGCCATCTTGGTGGTGTACTGTCCCTTTTTCAGCGCTTGAAACCATGGGGCTTCTTTAAAGTTTTTAGTATACAGGTAAGCCGTATCAATGGGATTCCCGGCTGCATCGGCACTATTGACCGCGATGACATCTCCCTCCATATCCACCAGCATCGTAATATTATAGATGCCATAGGTCTTCACATATTCATTCATCACGGCGGAGATTTCATTGTTTGCACCTGGGACATACCAGTTCTGCCGCTCACCTAGTATCCGGTTGAGAGCGAAGGCCTGAACATCCCCATACCGTTCAAACAAGTTCCGGTCGATTTTGTCGGCAATGTTTCCTGCTTGGCTTTTGAAGTTGGCACCAATCGCGTCGGTAATTTGAGCCACGGCCGAATACCCCATCCACCCCACGACTGCCATGGGAACTGAACCAAACACCACGAACACTGCCACCAATTTGGCCGTCACACTCCACTTTTTAAATGACATCCATTTAGTCATCATAAGTCTGCCCCCTTTAGCTCCACCCTTTCCCCAGAGAAAGGTCGTCTTATTTTTGAAAAACGGTCTTCATGTCAATTGTGTTCAAGGTTGTTGACTCGATTCGGTCGCAACCGATTCCACCTGTTCTCTTTCCTGGTCGGTCAGGACTCGATCAATATCCAATAAAGTCACCAACCGTTCTTCCGACGTTCCGATGCCGTCAATAAAACTGGTATCCACTTTGGTTCCAAAGGAGGGGGGTGGCTTGACTTCCTTGGCGGGAAGGGTCAACACATCCGACACAGTGTCCACAATCATCCCCGTCACACGACCCTTGACCATCACCACAATAATCACGGTAACAGCCGTGTTGTCTATTTGTTCCATGCCAAACTTCATCCGCAGATTGACAATGGGCACAATAGTACCTCGAAGATTCAGAACCCCTTTAATGTAATCAGGAGTGTTGGGAATCCGAGTCACATCGGTGTATCCTTTAATTTCTTGGACTTTCAAGATATTCACACCATAGTATTCATCACCAATCATAAACGTCAGATACTGCTTGTCATCCTCGTCGGATACGACCCGTTGCTCATCTCGTTCAACGACAGCCGTTGACATAATGCGCCTCCTTCATCCCATGAGACCAGTGCAGGAAAGCTTCTTGTCTTTCCCCTGCCTTGCTCACTTCACGCCCCCACATAGAATCTCCTGATATGAGAAATCATTTCTCGATAACTCGTTCCCAGGTTATAAGGTTCACTGTTCAAGGTTCTAGGGTTTGACCTTCATCTTTCTCCAACCATGAACCGGGAACCCATGAACCTGTGTTGTTCTTGAATCCCTTACGCTGCGACGCATTGGCCCCGTCTGGACAATCCCACCATTCCTGGCACATCAACGATTAAGGCCACCTGACCATCGCCAAGAATGGTCGCACCAGCTATACCTTCCACTTTCTGATAATTCTGATCCAAACTCTTAATCACCACTTGCTGCTGGCCGACAAGCTCATCGACAAGGAGCGCGACACGTTCATGTTCCAATTCGACTATGACCAAAAGGCCTTGACAGGGATCGGTGAATTTAGGAGTGGTCCTAATGGCCTCATAAAATCGCACCATCGGTATCCAATCTCCCCGGAGTCCCACGACTTCGCCTTGTCCGATCACGGTTTGAAGATCGGCGGGTTTTGGTTGAATGGTCTCTGTGACCGACAACAACGGAAGAATGTACTGTTCAGACCCCACCCGCACGGTCATGCCATCCATGATGGCTAAAGTCAGAGGAAGCTTGAGAATAAGTTTGCTGCCCTTGCCTTCTGTCGTCTGAATCGTGACGGTTCCTCCCAACCCCTCGATATTGCGCTTCACCACATCCATGCCCACGCCACGCCCAGAAACATCTGTAATTTTGTCGGCTGTGCTAAAACCGGGGCGGAAGATCAGCTGCCAGATTTCTTCATCGGGAAGTGATTCTCCTTCAGCAATGACCCCATTCGACACGGCTTTGGCCAGAATTTTTTCACGATTCAACCCACGCCCATCATCTTCAACCGTGATGCAAATACTCCCACCCTCTTGAAAGGCATTCAGTCTGACGGTTCCCTGTTCAAGCTTTCCATTGGCTAGTCGCTCTTCCGGAGGCTCCAGACCATGATCCACTGAATTCCTCACCAGGTGGGTGAGGGGATCGCCAATGGCTTCAATCACGGTCTTATCCAACTCGGTGTCTTCGCCAGCCATCACCAATTGAATCTGTTTTCCACTCTTACCCGCCAAATCGCGAATCAGCCGAGGGAACCGTTGAAAGGCCGTTCCAATCGGAAGCATCCGAATAGACATCACCCGTTCTTGTAATTCCCGAGTATTGTGTTCCAACTCCTTGACGCGTTCTTGGAGGATCGGGAGTTGCGTCATGGTAAACTTTTCCCCAAGGTCCGTGATCATGGACTGGGTAATGACCAATTCCCCAACTAAATTAATGAGCTTGTCGATTTTATCCGTATCCACTCGAATGGAGACCGCTTCACTTTTTTTGACCCGTGTGACCGTCTCTTGTTGTTTCTGAAGCGCTTGGGCCACTTCCTGCGGAGCCACGACTTTGTCTTCAACCAGAATTTCTCCGATTCGTTTTTGTTTACTCAGGCTGGCATCGAGTTCCTCTTGTGTCAGCGCGCCTTCATCCACCAAGATTTCACCAACACGCTTGGGCTCCTCACTCACAAATTTCGACACGGGTTTATCCGTGATCGTGAGCTCGCTCCCATCCCGAACAAAGTCAAACACCTCATCAATGTCCGCCACCGATTTATCCGTTTCGAGCAGCAACTGCCAGCCGAAGTAGCAGACTTCCGGATCCATGACCGCCAACGCGGGAAGGCGATGCGTTTTCACAATTACCTCACGGAGGGAGCCCAACTCAGCAAGATCCTTGATGATTCTTGAAGGATCTAACCCCCGTTGGAAGAGTTCGGACAGTGGCGTCCAATCAATACAGAACTGGGTCGGGGCAGTCTGGGTTGGAGGAGCGGATGGAGTCTCACTCGGGGATCCTGTCGTTTCGGCGCCGGGTTGACAGGCAATGAGTTCGTCTTCGATCGTCTTCAATGATTCGGGATCGGGGGTGCCCTCACCTTGAGCCGCATTCAACAACGACTTTAAGGCATCCAAGCCTCGCAGCAGCAAGTCGATCATCGATTTGGTGGCCACCATTTCCTTATTCCGAAGACGATCCAACACATTTTCCATTTTATGGGTCAGTCCCCCAATGGCGGTAAACCCAAACATCCCGGCATTGCCTTTAATGGAATGGGCCGCCCGAAAAATCCTATTCAACAGGTCCAGATCATCAGTCCGTTGCTCCAACTCCAGCAAACCCGTTTCCATGGTTTCCACATGTTCGGAAGACTCCACAAAAAAGGTTTCCTGAAACTGAGAAAAATCAATGCCCATTCTTATGTCCTTTTTATTCTGAGGTGTGAGACCTAACTCGTCGCTCGTTGCTCGTTGCTCGTTGCTAGTATCTCATGGTTCGTCTTTCGTTCTTTCACAAGCGACGAGCAACCAGCGCCTAGCGATATTCTTCACCCTTATCCCGGCAACACTTTCTTTATGGTGGCCAGCATTTGGTCTGGATTAAAGGGCTTCACAATCCAACCAGTGGCTCCGGCTGACTGGCCTTCCTTTTTCTTGTCGCCTGCTGACTCGGTGGTCAGCATGAGCACGGGAGTAAACTTGTGGGCGGCCATGCCTCGAATTTCTTTAATGAGCGAAATACCATCCATGTTCGGCATATTGAGATCGGTGATCACCAAGTGAGGCTTGGCCCCTCCATTGAGTTTCGCCACGGCGTCTTTCCCATCTTCAGCCTCGACGACCTCATACCCTGCTCCCTTAAGGGTAAACGACACCATTTGTCTCATGGACACCGAATCATCCACGACTAATACTGTCTGACTCATACGCCTCCCCCATGTAATTAAGTGAGGAGCGAGGAGCAAGAAGAATTTTGCGGCCCCGCTTTCCTCATTCTTAACTCTCTACTCCTTACTCCACACTCCTCGTAATCTACTCAGAACAACGTCACATTATCCTCAGGCTGTTTGTTCGCTTGAACAGAGGAAATGTTTTCACCCTGGGCCACGGCTTGCATCACCACCCGTTCTGACTCCATGGTGTAACTTTTTTCTAACGTATGGAGCGCGTCGACGGCTCCCCCGATCCCCTGGCCGCTCTCGTCTTCATGATCTACACCCTCAAGAGAAGACCGAATCACTTCCAATGGTTCATAGACATGTTCCAATTTCTGTCTCGTAATGTCTTGAAACTGCAGAGAAACCACGATCCGGGCAATATCATTCGCCAACGATTTGGCCTGCTCCGTGCCACGAGACACGCGTTCTTCTAAAAGGTGATTTCTCCCTAAAATGATTTGACTAAACCCCTGGATTCGACTTTGGGACTCAAGAGTCGCCGACATGTCGACCGACGCAAGCCCTTGAAGTTCCCGCATCGCCTTCTGCGTACTATCAGTAACACCCTCACACATTTCACGAATTTGCTCGGAAGCATGCCGAGAACGATTGGCCAACTTGGTGACCTCTTCCGCCACCACCGCGAACCCTCTTCCATGCTCCCCTGCGCGAGCCGCTTCAATGGCGGCATTCAAGGCCAGTAACCGAGTTTGATCCGCAATAAACTCTACTTCTTCAACCATCTCCGAAATCGATGCTGTGCTTGAGACAGCTTGCTCCATGACCTGAATCGCACTCATGGTCACTTGCGCGGTTGTCATGACATCTTGGACGAACCGGTCCATGGTCTCTCCAGTTTCGATTAATATGGCCTGAACCGATAACGCTTTATCTGAACCTTCTGAACCACCACCTTCTGCCAGAATCGAGTTGTCATTGGCTTGATCTCGTGCCCGTTGAGCAATATCCTGAAAGTGAAGAATCAAATCGTCTGCCGCCTTGCTTGTTTCTTCCACCACAACCTTGAGCTGTGCCACCAGCACCGGCGTAAGACCAATAAGACACGAGGAAAATTCTTTCCAACACTGCTGATACGCACCAAAGTCATCAGCTCGTTGTCGATAGGACGCCAACTGTGCCTGAGTCGTTTGCTGTTTCCTCCAGCCCAACCAGCCCCACGCCCCACCAATCAGCCCGATCACTATTCCACTCATTCCAAAAATATTAAGCGACATCATGTGTGTTCTTCTTGTGGATGTAAGTCTGTCATGACGATTCAGGTGCTGATGAATCGATAGCACCATTCAAATATTTTCTACAGCCAATCACCTCAAACTGCTCTTGAACACCTGGAGACACATCCGTAATATGCAGGGCCATTTCTTGACATCCTGCGACAACCAACTGCA
>CAYMQW010000082.1:0-7792 GCA_964392595.1 uncultured Nitrospiraceae bacterium | reverse complement strand
ATGGCCCGAAGATTGGATGCGAGATTGGTCAAGTTATTTTCTCGCGGGTCCTTAGGCCACGGCATATTCCAATGTGCGGGGATTTTCTATCCGCTTTGAGGCATTCAGGATCTCAAGCCCAACAATGTTGCCATCCTTGTCATAATCGAGAATCACCCCGGGTTTGTCTTGGTTGCTCTCCTCAACAGGGGCACTGTTAAGTTGAATCGTCAGCACGTCGACTTCCTGGTCGTATTTCACCTTCATGGTTCCCTCCAATACTTGTTGATTTTTTTTTGTCCGGTAGACAGTGACAACGACAGGCGGATTAACCGTTTCATTGACCATCACTCGTAACAGATAGGGTTTCCCGTCGATGTCAACTCGTGATTGAAAACAGGAAATTTCCTCCACTTCTGGGACTTTTTGCTCCGGTGCTTGCAACACACCGTCAAGAAGTGTTCGGGAAATCTTACGCTTTTCTAGCTCCTCCTGTACATGCTTGGAGAAATGGAAGTTCATCACTCAGGTTCCTTCTTAATCATGTCCATGTCCAATTCTGCTGCCCGGCCCTTCGGTGGGGCCTTGGTAGAATCTTTACCCGCAGGATATAGTCGTCCTTGCCCCACTCACAGCAGCTCAGCACAGCTTTCGAGATTTTCTTGATCGTCAGGTTCGGAAACCTATAGGGTTTCACGCGAAAGACCAGCAAATGAGGAGTGAGCATTTCTCGCAAACCTCAACCTCTTTCACCTATCTTGCTCTCCATTCGTGTTGCCCGATCACATCAAGTCAGTATCTTCTACCACCGTTTGGCACAACCACCCAATTGGGATATTTGCCACATGTCCTTTGGGTTCCCCCTTGTCAGCTTAAACTGGTATTTTCATTCGCCGATATTATAGGTGTCTATTCGGAAAAATCCCTGTCAATTGTTGGGCGTTCCTGATTTTTATTTCCCCATGAGGTAGAATTCAGTGGCAGGATTCTAACATATCGTGCCTCGTGGCAACCAATAAAAATCTAGGGGGCATGAGATGATCAGGAATTTTAGCTATTATTTTAGTGACGAAAAAAGTACTTTGCTTCTCTTCTGGATTTGGTCATGAAGGATTCTGCATCTCTATCAGAACTGGCAGTTTTACTCCCAGTTGATATGGGCAACTACAAACGCAATAATTTGCCCGTAAGCGAAATATTTGAGAAGCTTCGAGGGTCTTCGAAAGAAGTCGAATTCATTGCCTATCACTGGAGAAGATCGGGAAATTTTATTTTTATTGATTCCGGGGAAGCTACCAGAAAAAAAGCGATTGAAATAGGAGAAAAGGTCACTGCGTTAAAATGCCTAGCCAGAAGGTTCTCCGAACTTAGGAAGGTCTTGCAAACGATGCAACCCCAGATTCAGATGACGAAGGGCGGCGCAATGATATTACCCACCCCGGAAGGCCCGAGACGATTGATCCATCACACGAAGTCATAGGAAAAACCAGACATATCGGAGAGATTGCCTCTCGCGTGGAAATTCTAGCATGGCCTTCTCCACGAGACGTCTTGTGCCTGTACAATAGACCTTCAATGGGAGGTGACGTTGGCCATGTGACTAACAAAGTCCTTACTGTTCTCCGACAGAGCTATTTTGCCTCAGAATTGCATGGCACCGGTCGCACAGTAGGCGTAATTCGTGATCTTCTTGAAAATCGTGGCTTGCGTGCAGGGGCTTAAAAATATGACCAAAAAATACCTTCACGATTGTTTGGAGCAATTTCCCGATATCAGTAAGCAACGGTGGGAGCGTCCGTTTAACATGAAGGCTCTTGAAGATGAGGTTAAGAAGCTAGACCTCAAAAAACTAAACGTTGGAAAACTCCAGCAATGTTTCAAGAATACAAAGCACTGGTGGTTTGATACGTATTGGCTTTTACCCTCTATTGCCGACTTGCCAGAAAATATGGAAGAGATCTCTTTCAACTTTCATCAATTGTCGAAGGGAAATGAGGGCAAGCCAAGAGAACGACAGGTTATCAAAGACCTTCTCGGAGCATTTCGACAAATTGAATTAGTGTCAATTATTCTGAGGTTTATCCGCCCCGATTCATTTGGAATTTTGAGCCCACCGGTTGAACATGTACTTGACCTACGCAGGGGAAGAGACGCCGTTGAGACGTATAAAAACTACTTGAAAAATCTTCGAGATATTCGGGATCACTATGAATTTAATACAGCGGCAGAAGCCGATATGGCGTTATGGGTTTTGGAACATAAATGCTATTTCAGTGGAATGGAAGATCAGGAGATCAAACGAGCATTCGAAACAGATGAATTCATGCTGCAATTACGAGCGGAAAATCTGGTTAAACCGCTATGCGAACTCTCGCCGGCTTGGCGCGCTATGGCCTTCCAAAATATCGACGATCATCTGGCAGCGCTTATGGGGTGTTACGCTCTGGAAGAGAATGTCAAAAAATGGGCAATAGTTGAGGGTGTCGCGGAAGAAGCGGCGAGATTGGCAAAGGAAGAGGCCAAGAAATCAGGATACAATAAACCTAAGCAGCCGACATTGCACCATTATATTGAAGCATTAGCCAGTAAAAAGAAAATTTCATCTCTTGAACATGGGAATTTGAAACTCATGAAGAAAATCCGCGATAAAGTGTTCCATGCGGAAGTCAGAGAGCCCACGAAGAACGAGGTGAAAATGCTCATCGAAACCGTTTTGAAAATCGAACAGCGCCTAAGCAATCGCAAATTAGAAGAAGAAGAGAGGGATTCATCGAATTATTTGATTTGAGGAAGGAAAGGACAACAGTCAGCTACGTGGTTTTCACGCACCGAAACCCGGCATGCGCATACGGATAACCTTGGCGGAACCAATTTCGGAAAGATCGACGCAACAAGCAAGAGGCCGTGGTGGGGGATCCGCCTTTGACGATGAAGTGATCGTCATCAAAGAATCGGCTTGAATACTCGGGGTAGGTGGCATAGGGCTTGAACCCATCAAACGGATGAAAGGGTGTGCCTGTCCACTCCCATCCATTCCCAACAAGTTGCGAGACGCCAAAGGCACTGTTGCCCTGTGGATGCGCCGTGACGGGAACCGGGTCCCAATGGTGGAAATTAAAATTCCCATGTATGCCGTTGGACACCTCATTTCCCCATGGATAGGCACGTTCCTCGCCAGCAAGAGTCCCATAGGCGGCTAGATGATATTGGGCTTCTGTTGGAAGCGAAAGCCCTGCCCATTCGGCATAGGCCCGAGCTTCCTTCAACGACACATACACTGGCCAATCCTCAGGCAGTGGTATTTCTTGAAACATGCTGAGAAGAAACCAGCGGGAATCTCGCTTTACCCAAAACGGGGGAACCGGTCCGCCTTCTTGCACAAATTGCTGATATTGAGCGTTAGTCACTTTATACTTGCTGATGGCAAAATCCGCGACCTCTTCTTGGCGTTCCCCAAATTCATTATCCCAGCCGAATCCGTCCCGGATCTTTTGTCCTAAGGTGACCTTTCCGCTTGAAATGCCGATCATCGCATGCTTGGGCGATGGACACACTGGTGATTGAGATAGAGTCGGAGGCTGCTTTCCTGCTGAGGAAACATGGTGCAAAATATACGCGGTCGTTTCGGCATGCATCCATCGATGCTCAATGGCCATCTGAACGATCGGATCAGGGGCCTCTTCCAGCGACTGGTCAACCTTTTCACGAACCTGAGTATTATAATCGTGCACTTCTTCCACCGACGGCCAATCCCCTGGCGTATCGTCTTGGGCAGAGCCCACTTCAGGATCGATGCCAGCCTCAAAGAGGGAATCAAAGGTGCGGTGAAACAAAGAATGGCCGAGGCTCCATCGACAGATCTGATTCCAATCAAATGCCTCTAAATGCCCCACATAAAAAATCACACGATGGCGTTCAGGAATGGGGCGCTCATAAAGCGCCTCTGGTGTAAACAGCGAAAAGATGTGATCGGTACAGGCCCGCGCTGCGGATAATTCCTTTCGCATTTCAAGTAAACTCGGCATAATCCCTTACTCGACGAGGTGAAAAAATTCGTAACTACTCAGGTGGATAGGCTGAAGGCCGAAGGCTTTTAGGGGAAATCATACGTGATCATAAAAAACGTCTGGCATTATGAGTGATAGCCTTCAGTCTTTAGCCTTCAGCCTAAATACCTAAGTGTAGTGAAAAAAATTCTTCAACGGCATAACTCGTCTTTTGTAATATATCCATAGCCATGCTTGTCAAGAATAATTAATGATGCCATTTCCTGCCCTCAGTGTCCACAATGTGTGTAAAGAATTTGGAGCTGATGTTAGAGCCCTGGAACACATTGAGCTTGAAGTCCTTCAGAGTGAGACCGTGGTGCTCATTGGGGAAAGTGGATCCGGAAAAACGACCCTGCTTCGAATGTTGAATGGGCTGGATTCTCCCACATCTGGAGAGGTTCGCATTCATGGAGAAGCGCTAGAAGGGAAAGATCTCATAGCGCTCCGTCGTCACATCGGGTATGTGCAACAAGATGGCGGGTTGTTGCCTCATTGGACGGTCGAAGAGAACATCGGCCTTGTGCCGTTATTACTCGGCTGGGATGCTGCACGAAGAGTGAGCCGAATACACGCACTGCTTGAACTCGTCCATCTTGATCCCGAACAGTACCAAACACGATACCCGATTGAACTTTCCGGGGGACAGCGGCAACGGGTTGCCTTTGCACGAGCCCTCGCGGCTGACCCTGAAATCGTATTACTTGATGAACCATTTGGCGCACTCGACGCGATTACTCGACACGAACTCCAAGAGCAATTTCTCGGATTCAAGCAGCACCTCAATAAGACCATGGTCATGGTCACACACGATATCGATGAGGCATTACAACTCGGCGATCGAATCGCCGTACTAAAGGATGGGCACCTCCTTCAAATTGGGAGTCCCCCCGAACTGATTCACACTCCTGCACACGATTACATTTCACAGTTGCTGCACCATCGATCGAATAGAGGTCGCTCATGAGAAAGGCCCTGAGAGAAAATACCTTGGACAATATCGCGCCAAGATTTGGGTCGGATTTGGACGGAACGATTGAGAAGAATCCGAGGTATAGCACAGCTATATTGAGGGTTTTTCGATTGAGGCCCATTCAAAGATGGCCCGAAGATTGGATGCGAGATTGCCCAAGTTATTTTCTCTCAGGGCCTAAGTGGGGACGGTCGCTTTCTCTTCGCCTCGCCGCCTTCTTGGCCTTTGCCATGCTGATGTGGTTGGGCACACCTGTCTTTTCTCAGGACGGTCGTATTGTCGTGGGATCCAAAAATTTTATGGAGAACAAACTCCTAGCTGAAATTTTCGCGCAACTCATTGAAGCCCGCACTGACTTGATTGTCGAACGGCGATTAGGGTTAGCCGGCACACAAGTCTGCTTTGAAGCCCTTCGCACGGGAGCCATTGACCTTTACCCAGAATATACCGGCACTGGGCTGGTTAGTATTCTGCAACATCCACCCACCGGGGATCCACGGATCGCACTCAACACCGTGCGTTCAGAATTTTTAAAACGATGGAATCTGTGGTGGCTGAATCCTTTGGGTTTTGAAAATTCCTATGCACTTGCTGTGCCTCGGGCTCAGACACACGAACAGTCACTCCGAACCATTTCCGATCTCGCCAAGGTATCCTCATCCCTTAAGGCCGGAGTCGGATATGAGTTCCTCAAACGGCCTGATGGACTTCCTGGTCTGGAAACGCAATACGGTCTCACATTTCAACACGTTCAGGCCATGCAACAATCGTTAAAATACCAAGCGGCTGCCGCAGGTGAGATTGACGTGCTTGATGTATATACCACTGATGGACGTCTGTCTGTGTATGACTTTGTGGTACTCGAGGATGATCAACATTTTTTCCCACCCTATGAAGCCGCAGGATTACTGAGAGGCTCCACGCTTAAGCAGCATCCTGAGTTGGGAGCGGTCCTAGGATTATTAAGCAACGCCTTTGATGCCAAGACCATGCGGCAATTGAATTATCGTCTGCAAGAAGGTGGAGAACCGGTAAAAGTCGTCGCGCACGATGCGTTGGCATCACTCGGACTCTTCGCAACAGATGAGAGCATTGCTGGCCCCACACCCAATCGGGAAGGATTCTTCTCCTATCTATGGTCGAACCGATCGTCGCTGATGACTCGAACATTCGAACATCTCACCCTAGCAGGCCTGGCGTTAGGATTGGGAATTCTTCTGGCCGTCCCGTTGGGCTTAATTCTCGAACGCCTCCCAACTGTTGCCGAACCTGTTATCCGAGCCATTGGACTGACACAAACTATCCCCTCCATCGCGTTGCTCGCTTTTATGATCCCGGTATTTGGAATCGGCATGTTGCCCGCCGTCATGGCCTTATGGTTGTATTCGCTGTTTCCGATTCTTAGAAATACCTATTCAGGCCTCCGGGATGCGGCACCTCAGGCTGTGGAATCCGCGCGTGCGCTTGGCATGACGGAATGGCAAATCCACTATTGGGTTCGATTGCCATTAGCTGCCCCCGTCATCATGGCAGGCGTCAGAACCGCTGGCGTGATCACGGTTGGCACGACCACTCTTGCGGCGTTTATTGGAGCAGGCGGATTGGGCGTTCCCATTGTCGCCGGGTTGCAAATGGCCAACACCACGGTCATCCTTTCCGGAGCCTTGCCTGCAGCGGCTTTGGCGTTAATGATCGATGGCTCTCTGAGCAAAGTCGAGAACTGGGTGAAACCACGTGGTCTACAGTTGTGATCTGACCCGATGTACGAATCGGAACCTCTCGCCAGTCTTGCATAAATAGGGGCAACGCGGTACAGTTTCAGCCCATCTGACTGACTCTTCTCAACACCATTACCCACCACACTTTCATCACTGTTAAGGAATCATTCCATGCTTGATCAATCCAATGTCATTATCGATGTCCATGTGCACACCCAAGATCCTGAGGCCATTAAAGAAGAAATTCGTGATGGATTACTTTCGACACCCAAAAAAATCCCGACCAAATATTTCTACGATGATTGGGGTTCCACCCTTTTTGAACAAATCTGCGAATTGCCGGAATACTATCAAACTCGAACCGAGCATCAATTGCTTGAAGCCGTAGCCGATGATGTCGTCGCCAAAACGGGCGCGGATGAATTAGTGGAGTTGGGTTCAGGCGCCGCCACCAAAACCCGGGTGTTATTGGATGCCATGGCTCGCGCGAAACAGCTCCGGTTCTACGTACCGTTTGATTTCAGCGAAGGCATTGTACGACGAGTGGCCCAAGAGCTTGTTGAGGAATATGAAGGATTACAGGTTCATGGCGTGGTCGGAGATTTTCTTGCACACTTGGAACACATTCCTGATGGCGGACGACGCTTGGTCGTCATTTTAGGTGGCACCATCGGCAACCTGGGACCTGAGTCCAGCCAGGCCTTTTGGTCATCGATCTATGATGAAATGGATCAAGGAGATTTTTTCCTTCTTGGGGTCCAACTCATCACCGATGTTGATCGTTTAGAAGCCGCCTACAATGATTCAGCAGGAATCACGGCCGCCTTTAACAAAAATATGTTGCGCGTCTTACAGTCTGTCATTGGGGCCGAGTTCGACCAGGATGCTTTTCAACATGTGGCTCGTTTCAATCATGACATGCACCGTATTGAAATGCATCTTCGATCAATTCGAGAGCAAGTCATTCCCATTCCCGAATTGGATTTACACCTCCATCTCCACGAAGGCGAAGAGATTCTCACGGAAATCAGCACGAAATATACTCGACACCAGGTAGAAGCCCTGTTAACAGGGGC
>CAYMQW010000081.1:0-7801 GCA_964392595.1 uncultured Nitrospiraceae bacterium | reverse complement strand
TCCATCTAATCTCGGACAGGCTCCTAATAGGATGGTCACAAAGGGTGCCTGATGACGCGTTCCAGTTCATACTTTCATCGCAAGCTCTTTGATGTTCTGTAAAACATTTTGATGCTGTGTGTCTGTAGGTTTGACCGTGTTTAAGAAAATTCTCATTGCCAATCGTGGAGAAATAGCCCTGCGCATCATTCGTGCGTGCAGGGAAATGGGCATTAAGTCGGTGGCCATTTATTCGGAAGCAGACATGCGATCGCTTCATGTACGGCATGCGGACGAACAGGTCTGTGTCGGTCCCGCCGACAGTGCCCTGAGTTATCGGAATATTCCCAATGTGTTAAGTGCCGCGGAAATTACCGGGGCGGATGCCATTCATCCAGGCTATGGGTTTCTTTCCGAGAATGCGCATTTTGCTGAGGTGTGCGAGTCAATCGGCATCACCTTTATTGGACCCACTTCTGAACACATTTCGTTGTTGGGTGATAAGGCCAAAGCCAGAGAAACCATGGTGAAACATGGTATCCCGATTATGCCGGGGAGTGATGGTGAAGTGCATAACCTGGATGAGGCACGACGTGTTGCCAAAAATGTCGGCTACCCAGTGATTGTGAAAGCCTCGGCGGGTGGGGGCGGGCGAGGTATGCGGGTTATTTCACGAGAAGAAGATTTGGCTAAAGCGATCCTTGCGGCGCAACTCGAATCACGGGCGGTATTTGGTTCGGATGGCGTCTACCTTGAAAAGTTTTTTATCGACCCGCGTCATATCGAAATCCAAGTGCTGGCGGATGAGCACGGTCACGTGATTCATTTGGGCGAACGGGAATGTTCCGTACAGCGTCGATACCAAAAGTTAGTTGAAGAGTCTCCATCACCGGCAGTCGATGATTCCCTACGCCAAGAAATGGGGAAAGTTGCGATTAAGGCCGTCAAGTCCGTTCAGTATCGTAATGCCGGAACGGTGGAATTCCTGCTTGACCAGAATCGAAAATTTTTCTTTATGGAAATTAATACGCGCATTCAAGTGGAACATCCGATTACAGAAATGGTCACAGGGATCGATCTGATCAAGGAGCAAATTCGTATAGCAGCTGGGTTGCCCCTCACGATTCGTCAAAAAGATGTTCGATTGACCGGGCATAGTTTCGAGTGCCGAATTAATGCCGAGTGTTCAGATACGTTTACGCCAAGCCCTGGTCCGGTTCCGCGTTTCTATGCGCCAGGAGGTCCTGGCATTCGTATTGATACTGCCATGGAATCCCCTGGGTATGTCGATCCGAGTTATGATTCGCTGATTGCCAAACTCATCAGTTATGGGCGCGATCGTGAGGAAGCGCTCGCTCGGGCGCAACGCGGGCTTGATGAGTTTGTGATTGAAGGCATCAAAACGACCATCCCCATTTTGCGGCTGATTTTAAGTGACCCTGATTTTCAAAAAGGTCGAGTGTCAACGGGGTTTCTGGATCGCTTCATGGCCAGCCGAAGTTCGTAACGCTTCTCATAATTTTCCGTGGCAAATCCCTTCCTTCATGGTGTGTATCTCCTCTTAGACGAACAGTGGTCTTCGCAGGTTTCCTTGATCAAAGTTGTCGAGATTGCGGCGAGGTGTGGTGTCCGTATCTTTCAATATCGGAACAAAACGGATTCAATGCTGGACTGTTATCAAAAGGGAATGCCGTTACGAAAAGCAACGGCTGATGTGGACGCTACGTTTATCGTGAATGATCGGTGTGACTTGGCATTAGCTCTTGAAGCGGATGGCGTGCATCTTGGTCAAGATGATCTTCCATTCGATGTAGCGAGACAAATTTTAGGAGAGAAGAAAATTATTGGGGTCTCAACACACCGGCCTGATGAGGTCGAAGCCGCGACGAAAGAAGGGGCGGATTACATTGGCTTTGGTCCCATTTTTTCAACAAGGACCAAAGCTGAGCATGAACCGGTTGTCGGGATTACAGGGCTGGGGCAGGTTCGCTCGTTGACCACCCTGCCTATATTTGCCATTGGCGGAATTACATTAGATTCCGTACCGGCCATACAACAGGCTGGTGGAAATGGTGTGGCGGTGGCTTCGGTCGTGTATCATGCCGTGAATATCGAAGAAACCCTTCGTGGGTTGGTTAAGTGCTTTCCTCGCAGATCCTAAGAATCGACAGAAGTTGGGGGATGGCCGGATCCTCGGTCAGATTTCTCACTCCTTGATCCCAATCAGTCTCGATCAGCGGCTCAAATGGAATCGGTCCAACAACGGGAACACCACTCAATTCACGAATCAATTGACTTGTCGATTCGGTTTGAAGTTGTTCGACTTTGGACCGTAAAGCTGACGTTGTCTGATTCAGCACGACGGCCATGACCTGAATTTTTCGATAGCGAAGCGCTTCAAGGGTTAACAATGTGTGATTGACTGATCCGAGTGTTGGTCGGCTCACCACGATGCAGGGGAGTTCCAAATGCACGATTAAATCCCGCACAGTCTGCTGTTCAGTGAGCGGAACCATCACTCCTCCTACACCCTCAACGAGGAGGA
Organism: uncultured Nitrospiraceae bacterium; assembly: GCA_964392595.1. Lineage (GTDB taxonomy): Bacteria > Nitrospirota > Nitrospiria > Nitrospirales > UBA8639 > Nitronereus. Next base: position 5,277 of record CAYMQW010000081.1, on the reverse strand, counting down.
GATCACAATTCCTTGAAAGCTCCTGATACCGATTTTTGATAAGCTCATAATCGATAGGCTGTTGAGCTTTCCTACTAGCTGCAAGTGGAGCAATTGGGTTGGAAAATTGATAAAGCGTGACCCATTCGGAGCAATCATCAGTGGCACATAACCTATGTAGTCGCGAGCTGTCTGTTTCGAGTGCAGGACGTGATGGGTGAATTCCGGTCTCCACGGGTTTCATGACTCCAAGCCGAAGTCCCTTCTTCTTGAGTGTCACACCCAAGGCAGCGGTCAATACGGTTTTGCCGACGTGTGTATCAGTACCGGTGAGGAAAATACCTCTGTTACGGCCAGGTGTGAACTGAGGAGTTTTACTCATGTAGTATCGTCTTCACCAGATTCGATTGTCGAGATTGAACACTTGTCCTGAAATATCATTGGCCGTGGCGAGGTGATAAATCTGGTCTGCTGTTTCTTGGAGATTCGGAGTGCGGCCCAAAATATGATCGTGACATGACTCGGGTGTGGGGAAGGCTTCGCCGGATAGCGGTGATTGATGCCAACCTGGGAACACCGCATTCACGCGAATATTTGATTTTCCCCATTCCTGAGCCACAGATTGTATCAAGCCTAGGACCGCAGCTTTGGTTGCCGCATACGCGGCTTGGCCAGTAGTTCCTTGAGAGCTGGCAAGCGAGCTGACGACCAGAATCGATCCTGACCCTTGGGCTAGTAAAATGGGACCGACTGCTCGAAGGCAAAAAAACAAACCTGTCAGATTGGCGTGAATGAGTTCATCCCATTGTTCGAGGGTAGTACGAACTGTCACCGCATTGATTGTTTGACCTACCGCCCATATCAGGGCATCAAGTCTGCCCCATCGGTTCCTGAAGCGTGCGATACTGTTTGTAACTTGGCGTGGATCTCGGACATCAGCGTGAAAAAGAGAACCGTCTTCTCCTTGTTCCTCAAAATGTGAGTAGACGTTTCGAGCTGACTGTTCGTGCCGGTGGTAATGTACCCCGACCTTCCAATTGGCCTCAGCAAACCTCAAGCAAATAGTGCGTCCAATGACCCCAGAACCACCCATGACCAACACGGTTTTAGGACAAGTCTTCTGTGCGGAGAGGGCCGAAGTCGTTGTATCTTCTGAGAGAAGTTTCATCGATGTACAAGAAAATATTGATTATCGCGAACAGACCAAGTGCAGGCAAACTCTATATAAGGATCAGTATCTTGCGGCAGTCAGATCTCTGTGTTAGTTTGATTGTTGGTATTGAAGTAGGAGTTCCCGCCCAACGTCAGATCGACCAATAATTCAATTTCGAAGGTGGTTTGCGAATAGACTGAAAGGGTAACGTTTTACAGTGATATTTTCAATAATGACAAGGAGCCTGTGTCGTGCAACATAACTCGATTGCTAGGGTGACGATAGCTCGGATATGTACTGGAGGAGTATGGCTGGCTGTATTGTTCAGTGTAGGATTTGCTTTTGGCCAACCTTTACCAATGCTCATTCATCAAGCGGAGGAATTTTTTCCTGATCAAACAGGTAATGAATGGCGCTATCAGGGTCGAATCGTTGAAGGGGTCGTGAATCAAATCGCCGATAAAACCTTTGTGAATATTTCTACCGTCACCGGGAAGGAAAGGATTGATGGCGTCACTGTGACGGTCTTTCATGATTCCAATCCTGGCGACCAAGGCCCCACGGATAGTTATTATCTGCGGGATGCGGCAGGTATTCGTTATTATGGATCGAAGCCTGGTACCCGGTTAGAAAAGCAATTGGTACCGTATCAGATTATCCGATTTCCCTTGGAGATCCCCAGCTCGTTTCAGCAACTGAATCGAACGAATTTAAATCTCGGATTAGACCTTGATCATGATGGCCAAGCAGAAAAAGTGGATGTCTTTGCGACCGTGACCATCCATGACCAAGAAGCCGTGACCGTTCCAGTTGGCACCTATCGGGACGCCGTTCGGATGGAAGCAAAAATGAAACTCTTGGTGCATTTATCGCGTGATGGAACGCAGGTAAAAGGATTCGATTCGATGACCGTGTGGTTTGTGAAAGGTGTTGGCTTAGTGAAATATTCTGAGCGACAAATGATTCCAAGCCCGCGAACGGGAAAAGATCGATTAATTGAAATAACCGAAGAGTTGCAAGAGGCAAAATTGCAAGGTGGCACACAACTATTGAGTCGGCGCAAAGCCTCGGCGCATGGTGTTCTCACTCGTCACACGTTGAACCATGAATTGTTGCAAGTACCCTTCCCCTCCCGCCTTGGTGCCCACCCCTGACAGTCGATGCCCGCCAAAGGGCTGCCGTCCAATTAATGATCCCGTGATGGGGCGGTTGATGTAGAAATTTCCCACATCAAAGGTTTCACGAGCCCGTTGGATATTCGCTGGGCTTCGGGAGTACACCCCGCCTGTCAGGGCAAAATCCGATTGCATGGCCATGGTCAGCGCATTTTCAAAGGAGGGGCTTCGAAGAACAGCCACAACCGGCCCGAAAATTTCTTCTTGAGCCATACGATGATGGGACTGGATTTCTCCCACAATCACGGGACCTTGGAACCATCCTTCACTCTCAATGACCCGGTCTAGCAACACGGTGCCTTCTTGGTGAGCAATGTCCACATATTCCCGTACTTTGTGTAGCGCCCGTTGGTCGATCATCGGCCCCATTTGATTGCTGGGATCTTCGGGGGGGCCAATATGCAGGCTGTTAGCGGCTTGGGTGAGTCTTTCAATGAACTCGTCATAAACCGGTTCAAGAACAATGGCTCGTGAGCATGCGGAACACTTTTGCCCCTGATATCCGGTGAACGAGTACAGGACCCCATGCACGGCTTCGTCCAAATCCGCGGTTTCATCAATAATGATGGCATTTTTTCCACCCATTTCCGCGATGGCATGTGTGACATGATGTTGCCCGGGTTGCACCTTCGATGCCTGGTTAATGATGTGAAGTCCGGCCTCTTTTGATCCGGTAAATGCAATGACATGAATCTGAGGATGCGAAACAAGTGCTTTGCCAATCTCCGGCCCGCCGGGGATGAAATGAAGTATGCCATCAGGCAAACCCGCTTCTCGAAAAAGCTGATATAGATGATAGCCCATCATTGGTGAACGCTCGGATGGTTTAAACAGCACGGCGTTACCCGTGACGAGCGCGGAGGATACCAGGCCGGTTGGAATGGCCAAAGAGAAGTTCCAGGGAGAAATCACGACCGCCAATCCGCGAGGTCGCCATTCGAGATGATTCAGTTCACCAGGTTCTTGGCCGAGACGCTGGGGCCGCCACAATCGTCGCATCTCCCACGAATAAAATTCGAGAAAATCGATGGCTTCGGCAATGTCGCCATCTGCCTCTCGCCAGGGTTTTCCCGTTTCAAAAATTTCCCACGCCGCGAGATCATGCCGACGTTGCCGCATGAGTTCGGCGACCCGACATAGATAATCCGCGCGAGTATCCGCCGACGTTGCCCTCCATTGTTTCCATGCAACCTGAGCCGATTGAATGACGTCCTCGATTTCCGCAGGAGCGTAGCTTGGCATTCTGACAATAATTTCGTTCGGGCGGCTGGGGTTGGTGGAAACCAGTTCATCCTTAAGTTGTCCTACGGTAGGCGGGACATAAAAGTTCACAGTCTTCCCCAGTTGTCCATTGACGCGCTCAATTGCTTCCGTCATCGCCTGGCGAGCTGTGTCCCGTGAAAAATCGGTGTGCGGTTCATTTTTAAAAGATTGACCGAGGTCTTGTTCATGAATCATGGCGTGATGTCCAGAGACATGAGAGGTGTGTGGAGGGGCCAGTAATACTTCAAGCGGCGTCTCATGATCTCGCTGCTTCGAGATAAAGGATTCATTCGACGTGTTTTCCAGGAGTCGCCGTACGAGATACGCCATTCCTGGGATCAATTCCCCAACGGGTGTATACACGCGAACGCGCCTGCCATATTTCACTACGGCATGTTGTAATGCATCGGCCATGCCATACAGAGATTGGTATTCATAATTGTCCGGAGGGAAGCCCTTGGTTTGTGCAATAGCCTCGGCATGGGCCAGGCTTCGTAAATTATGCGTGCCAAACGCGGGACGGAACAGCGTGGGGTGGGCAAGCAGTTTGCCACTGATGTATTCAAAGTTTGCATCCGTTTCTTCTTTTTGACGTAAGACCGGAATTGGCCAACCACGTTGTTCGTTTTGAATATTCTCCGCATCCCAATATGCCCCTTTTACTAAACGAATGGTAATGGGGGTGCCACGTTGTTGTACCCAATCAACCATGCGATCGAGTGTCATATCCGCATCGCGTAAATAGGTTTGGAGCGCAATTCCTGCACAGGCATAGCTGCGATAGGCGGGTTCGGAGAAAATCCTCATGAAAATTTCATAAGTCAAATCTTTCAGCTCATACTGCTCCATATCAAATGTAATCGAGGCTGGTAGTTGTGACGTAAGATCCAAAATGGGGCGCAGTCTTGATGCCACGCCTTCGAAACTTCCATCGGGGTCAGCCGGATCGAGCTGAGAATACAGGGCAGAAATTTTGATTGAGAGATTGGCTCGAGGAAGCAAGCCATGATGGTCGTGTTCTAACAACGGTTGATTCGGCCATCGTTGGGCTTGTTCGTGATACACCCGAAGGGCATCGAGACAATGGTCTCGATAGGAATCGGCTTCGGCCTCGCTTACCGTGGCTTCTCCAAGAAGGTCTACTGACGCGCATCGTCCTGAACGCCAGAGTTTGCCGAGTACCGGCATGGCATTGGTCATGGAATCGCCGGCCATAAACGTATGCGCCATGCGCGTGAATTGCCGCCGAAGCACAAGGGCTCCCACATGCGAACCAATCCAAGAAGACGGAAGTTTCTGGAGGGACCACTTGAGTGGCTTGGGAAGAATCGGCGTGCCGCCAAAATATTCAGCAAGGAGTCGAGTAAACTGTTCGTCAGTTTTCAGGGTGGGGAGGACATCGACAAAACGAAAAAGCTGAACCTTGAAATCCTCATCCCGCATCCCCCAGGCCATCAGCAGATCATTCCACCACCGTTGGCTGAGTATCGTTGCCGTACTGGTTTTGGAATGTTCGGCTAGCGTCTTGCCGATTTTTTGGATGGAAGGTTCCACTAGCTCTTCAGAGATCATTCCAGCCCTCTTTTCTCTCCATCATATCATACCTTGTCGGTTGGGAAAGGGTCAGAGTACAGGGTTGCTGGGTTTCTCCTACTAGAATTTTGTAAAGGCGGAAATAATGCTATGTGGCTATTAAACCGGCAATAA
>CAYMQW010000080.1:5444-7801 GCA_964392595.1 uncultured Nitrospiraceae bacterium | reverse complement strand
ACACGTTAGTCCAGCGAAAAACAGGCTAGAGAAAATTGACCTGAGTAGTTACAAATGGTCATCACTATTCGCCTTAAACGATCGAAAAACCTGCCTCAAACCAGCACAATCTCGCGACGATCCCTAATGTCGGACAGGCTCCTAGCCCGTCGAAGAATATGGTGGGCCAATTAGTTCATTAATTTCAGTATGCCTTGGAATAGGCTCCTCCCAATCTCCATCTGTCCAAATATCATGCCTGCCCCCGTGTCGCAAAAACCTCCAACCCAACGATTTGAGTGCTTTCTCCAATTCCTTCCGCTTCATTTTACTATCGTACACCCATATGTGTACAAGTGTAATAAGCCCACGCTGAAGACCTTTTGTTTCCTTCCGTAGTCATGATGCGAAGATTATATCCTCTAGGGGTTCGCGCATGGGCGGAAATGGTTTTGGACACTAATTCCAGATTAAGGAGGTCGGGAATTACGGAAGATGGCAGGCGAGAGACGGAAAACACAGAAAAAACGACGAGGCGCGAGCCTACTCCGCAGTTGCCCTTACGCTTGCTTTGGCCTGTAGGACGGTGACTCCCACCAGTTCACTTCCGTCGTAGTGATAGATGAAGCGGCCGTCCATGTCACTCTCCGTCGCGCGTTGCGGCTTTCTCAGGCTGATATACAGCACATCCGCTTCCTCATCGTAGTCGAGCCAGAGGTGTGTGGATCTCAGGTTCAACGTTGGTGGCACCAGACTGAGGATGTCTATTACTTCTGCCATTGGATGCCTCTTTTGATTAACCTGTCGGCCTTTGACGTCATGAAGGCGGTGACAACGAACCCATCCCGCTCGTGTTCACGGTATACGACGGCCACATGTTTCGGTCCGATGGCCGTGTGGTCATAGCGTTTCAGCGCCAGCAACTCCTCTTTGACCCCGACCACCACATAATCAGGATCGGCCACTGTCTCGACCACGAGATCAAGATATCCGGCCATATAATCATGCGACTCGACAATGTGGCTCCACCGTTCGTGCGTGAGGCGTACGGGGACGCCACGCGTGGAATTGACCGTGGCGAGTATATCCACTCCTGTCCATTACTCCTGGTTTAAAAATGTCCTGCGCTTGGGTGACCTCTCGCTGCGCAACAGTTCCGAGATGACCGTGGCGCAGGCCTCAGTATCACTCAGGCTCCCCAGCATTGCAAGCGTCAGTGACTCGACAGAACCTTGAATTGGTAACGCTTGGGTTTCGATAGGGATGAAACCACGGATAAGGTTTGGGTCCTTTTGCCGAAACAAAAGGACCTGGTTTGAAGGGGGGAAACCCTGCATTAAATAATTTTCCAAATAATCTTGCGCGTTGCCGAACTACAGATTTCTCCCTCCGGTCGAAATGACAAGGCGGGGGTCGAAATGACAGAAGGACAAACCTGGATTTCTGATATCACCTGTCGTGAATAATGATATGGACTTCCCTTTGCGGATGGCATCACATGTGCCGAGCTATAACCAGGAGGGAGGATCAGGAATCGACCAGAGGAAGTCCCGTGTATTCCACGCAAGTTTCATGCTGATTGTGAATGGTGAATTTGGCCAACTGTCCGCCTGAAACTGGTTCCAATAATGGCCAGAGCGTTTGGGCCAAGGTGAGGAGGGTGGTGGGATGGGATTGAAAGGCTGGATCTTGAGATAGGTCTTTTCCGTTGAATCGGTCGAGCAGGTGTTGGTGAACTAGATAGTCCAAAGCGGCAATATCAGTCACTCGTCCAGTGGCTGGGTCGATGGATCCAGCGACTGACACATCAACAGTTAGGTGAGACCCCAGAGTGTGTATCGCATTGGCTGAAGAATTGATGTCTAGGGAATAGCGTCGGGTAATTTGTGCTTTGGAAGGTTCCGGATAGCCCGTTGTGGAATCGGAAGATCCAGTGGTGTCTGGTGTGGCGAGTTCAGCCCATAGGTCTTCGCTTTCGGATAAACGAATGGTGTGGAGGTCTTGGGTTTCAGGTCGAGCGCGAAATTTTCGCCAGAGGACTAGAGCTAAATTTTCCGTGGTGGGAATAAGGTGCTCGAAATAGGGTGTGTCCAAGTTCAAATGTTTATGGTCGAATTCTTCGAGGAGGTCGGTAACAATGTGCTTAAGGTCGTACAGGTTGATAATCATGCCCGTGACTGGGTCGACTCTTCCACTCAGAGTCACCTCTAAGAGATAGTTGTGCCCATGTTCCTGATAGCAGTCGCCAAAAATCTGTCGATTCTTGTCGGCATTCCAATCGGGATTACGATAAAAATGCGAGGCTGAAAATTCTATACGCTTGGTGAGTGTTGATTTTGGCATGGGAGAATATTTCAAAAAAAAGTAACTACTCAGGT
>CAYMQW010000080.1:0-5434 GCA_964392595.1 uncultured Nitrospiraceae bacterium | reverse complement strand
TCAATTTTGGCTCAGGACAAGGCGCGAGGAGCGCTGAACCGGAGCGTATGTAGGAATACGTGAGGATGTGAGCACCGCAACAACGCCGTCATGAGCCAAAAGGGGTGTGACCTGAGTAGTTACGAAAAAGGGCCAGGAATTTTGCCAATGGCTTGGCAAGATACCCGGCCCCGTTCGATTCATTGTGACGGATGATTCAATTAGGTGCTGAAGGAACTGCCGCAACCACAGGTGCTTTTGGCTTGGGGATTCTTAATCGCAAAGCCTGAGCCTTGGAGGCTATCTACATAATCGACTTCCGCGCCATTCAACATGGGGGCACTTTGAGAATCGATAATAACTTTCACGCCGCCTTTTTCAATAATGGTGTCGTCATCTTCCATTTTGGATTCAAATGACATTCCATATTGGTATCCGCTACAGCCTCCGCCTTTCACGTAGATCCGCAACCCAATAATTTCCTCTTCAGTTTCTTCATCGACCAATTCTTTTATTTTTTCTTCAGCCATCGGGGTGATAGTGACCATTATGCCCTCCACTCAATATTTAATGTGATGTGATATCTCTTTGCTTTTCCACGTTTTGGATAAAATCGAGGAAACATGTCTTGTAAGAAACAATGATAACCACACCCATGGTGGTTGTCAATTTATTGCAGGGAAAATAGATGAAAAAATAGGAAAAATTAGGTTTTCAAGTCCTTCACCCATTCTTCTCTCATGGCATCGGGCACTTGAGCCTCACCTACGTAGTTCACATGGGTGATGTGGATTGACGCGTTAGCCCCATGGGATTGGAGCAGGGAAGCAAAGGATTGGGGAATCGAAAAACGAATAAAATGGACCGCACTGATTTTGTCCTCTTTACTATGGCCAGCTTCGAATTGTGCATAGACGGATTCATTCTGCACTCGGATCGACAGAGTGTCGGATCGGTCGAGTCCTTGAAAGGAATCGAGGGTCTGTTTGATTTGGTCGTCGTCGGTAATTTCAATCATTAAAGTGGCACTGAGCTCGCCAGGTTGAGGGAGTAGGGCGTTGTAGACATCGAGTTCTTCCTGGATTTTTGAAGGCTCAAATATGCGTTCCGCTCGAATCATTTCTTGGACTTGAAACCGAAGGGTCTCCCGGTTTTCAAAAAGCAAGGTGACGAGTGGCCCGACTTCGATGCGTCGTCGTTTTTTAAGGGCAATGATCTGTTGTAGAAATGTCGGACGTGCCGCTTCATATTCAGCATGGGGCATTAAGTCGGCTTGAGTGAGATGTTTCATGATGGCAAGCGATACGCGTCGCGAATAATTTGAATGGGATGTTGTGTTGCCGATCCTGTATCTGGTTCCGTCGCGCCAGCCTGGTCTAACTGTAGCGCTGAAAGGGGACAGTCTGAGGCCACCAGATTCGGTTCGCTATTTATAATGGGGCGCACAGCCTTTTTGGCAATTTTCATTGAGAGGTCAAAGAACTCCACTTTGGCTCCCCACGAACCATCATGCCCCGAACATTTTTCGATGAGTTCAACCTGGGCGCCTGTGAGTTCCATGAGTTCTTTGGACTTAAACCCGATGTTTTGGTCACGCAAATGACAAGGAACTTGGTAGGCAATGCGCTGTGTAGTTTGCGCTAGATCGAGTGACAAGGCCCCTTCTTTTTTGAGTCGCATCAGGTATTCGCAGACATCAAAGGTTCGTTCGGCTAACTGATTCATCTCAGGGGTCGGCACCAAATACGGATACTCGCGTTTAAACATGAGACTACAACTCGGCGTGGGAATGATAAGATCAAACCCTTGTTCAAGATAGGGCTGGAAGAGTTTCAGGTGATGTTGGGCCGTTTGCACCATGGTGTCGGTATCACCAACATCAAAGGATGGCATGCTGCAGCACCGTTGTCCTTCCGGAATGACCACTTCAATCCCATTTTTCTCCAACACCTGAACCGTGGCCTTGCCAATGTCCGTGGCTTGGTAATTCACCATGCAGCTTGGAAATAAGACGACCTTGCGTTGAGCTGATGGCTGTGGCGTGTTGCCTTTTCGTTTTCTCCACCACTGGGGGAAACTTTCTTTGGCAAAAAACAGCACGTGCCGGTTGCGATGAATCCCCAGGACTTTTTCAATCAATCCTCGTATCCACGGTGTCGAAAGAGCCCAGTTGGTGATAGACGCCGTCATACTCCCCAGTTTTCCAATCAAATCCGTCTTGATCAGGAGCCGATCACGCCATGAGGCGCCTTGTTCCTGGACTCGTTGCTTTTTCCAAGCCGCCATGAGCCGTGGAAAGTCAATTTCGTATTGATGCGGAGGAGTGTAGGGACAGTGGTTATAGCAAAGTTTGCAGTAGTAGCATTCCTGTTCGACTTGTTCGTAGTCGGATGCGGTGATTTTGGAAATATCACTGTCGTGTTCGTCAATACGATCCAAAAGGGTGTTAAAGGACGGACAGAGGTTAAAGCAACGTCGGCATCCATCACAGATGTCAAAAATTCGATTGGTTTCTTGCTCGAGTTCCGAACGAGTCCAATCCGTGGAAATGAGGTGAATGCTTTTCAATGTCTATCTCTGAATGGCGAAGAATGAAAAAAGAAAAAGCGGAGCAGGGCCGCTGCTCCGCTTCGACATACCAAATGCGATTACGCGTCGTTCAACGATGCCAGGCCTTTCGTAAACCGGTTCGCATGCGAGCGTTCAGCTTTGGCCAAGGTTTCAAACCACTCGGCTAATTCTTCAAAGCCTTCCTCGCGAGCGGTTTTGGCCATACCTGGATACATCTGTGTGTATTCGTAGGTTTCGCCTTCGATGGACGCTTTGAGATTGGCTTCGGTGTTGCCGATTGGTTCACCCGTTGCCGGATCGCCAACTTCTTTCAGAAAATCTAAATGGCCAAACGCGTGGCCGGTTTCGGCTTCTGACGTATCGCGAAATAATCCGCCCACATCCGGAAAACCTTCGATATCGGCGCGGCGCGCAAAATAGAGATAGCGCCGGTTCGCTTGTGATTCACCGGCAAACGCCGCCTTGAGATTGTCATGGCTCTTGGTTCCTTTAAGACCGCTCATGGTTTCCTCCTTGTTGATTGAACGTAACTGCTCAAGTCACCCCAATTTTACCTCAGGACGGCGTTGCTGTGGTGCTCAAATCCTCACGTATTTCATATACGCTCCGGTTTTCCGCTCCTCGCGCCTTGTCCTGAGGTAAAATTGGGGCAACCTGAACAGTTACGATTGAACATGATTACGACGAGGTGAAGAAATTGTTTTCCGAGCCTGTGCCTTTTGGCATGGAGCGCAGTATCCATAAAACTCCACTTGATGACTCAGTACCTGAAAACTTTTGGGGATCTTCGCTTTTTGGCGAAGCTGGTTTAAGGATCGGTCTTCGATATCAAAAATGGCACGACATTCTAAACAAATCAGATGATGATGCGGAGTCACATTAGCATCGAACCGAGTACGGTCATGCCAATAATTTACTTCCTTAACCAGGCCTGCCTCTTTTAAGGTCGACAGGGTGTAGTACACAGTGTTGGGCGAAATCATGGGATAATCTTTCGCGACCTGTTGAAACAACGCTTCAGCCGTTGGGTGCCTGGTCGTCTCCGCCAGGGCCTTGTAAATTGCGGCTCGCTGCGGGGTGACTTTTAGCCCCTGGGCCTTAAAACGAGTACGAATGTCGTTCTGGGAAATAGTCATACAGAATCCTTCTTAGGAATCATTCTTATGTAGCAAACCATCCAATATTCGTCAACTGGGACGACAAATCTGAAAATTTTCCTAGAAGGACTTTGGGTAAACCAGAAAAGGTAGAGAGAAAGATAAGAGAAAAGGAAGGGCCAGAATGCCTCTGACCCTTCCAGAAACTGGCCCTGAATTAAACCTAGAAACAGCAGTTGGATCACAAAAGTCCGCGCAAGCTCTTGACGCACCTGGTAAAATAAAAAAACCGAGGTGACCACGACTTTTTTTATTTCACCATGCACGCCAATATCTTACACGTCTTTTTTGCGCCCAACCGCCGTTTCTAGGTTAAAACAAAGGAGCGGGATTATGTCCTGAGGCTGCCATAAAAAACAACATCGGAATTGAGAGTAAGGTGTTGGTACGAGAAGCCATGAGGGCCATGCGCCCAGCAGCCTTTTTTTCATCCGCCGTCGCTTCTTTTAGTCCCAGCACCTTTTTCTGATTGGGCCAAATAATACCCCAGACATTCAACAACATGATTGTGCCTAACCACGCGCCCATTCCAATCACGGCATCTTGGCCTTGGAGGGCAAACGCCGATCCGAAGCGGTGTTGGTTCATGAGCAACGCGGCACCAAATACCCATGTGGCTAAGGCCCCCCACCGGAACCACCATAGTGCATTCGGCACCAAATGTTTAAAGGCTTCTGCCTTGGTTTCGGGAGTGACTTTGCCAAGAAATGGCACTTGGATAAAATTGAAATAATACAAAATGCCGATCCACGTAATGCCGGCAAGAAAATGCCCCCATGCTAACAAGCTTTCCATATTGTATCCTTTTTCGTTGTGATCGAATCAATAAGAGAGTGCGTGGTGAAATCAGACGAACATTTTAACGACAAAATATAACACGACAGTGAGCGCGAACCCTGAGGCAATGGTTCCAGGGATCGAGTCGAGTGGATTCATAATGTTCTCCTTTATGTTGAGCAGTGCGCAGCGTTGTTTTTGTGTATTTGGCGTCTCGTGTGACCGGCCTAGGTTCGTCGTAGAGACGACGAGCTGACGCCTTATTCGTATGGTTAGAGAAATACCCTATCCTATTCTTAGGATGGCTGCAAGATGATGCTCTCAGCATCCTGCCGAATGTCCTTGAGCACGATTGTGTTTGGATGCGGGCTTGGTGGGAATTGACAAACAAAAACGCCACGGCTTTTTTGCCCATTCACCAGCGTAATTGACTCCTATCCGGGGTGAAGTGCGGATGGCTTGACGAGTAATAGGTTCCCCTCGATCTTCGATCCACAACGTGTGTCCGAGAGTTGTGTCGAATCCGTTCATGTCTCGATTGATGTGCAGAAACCTTGTCAATCGTCCCGGCCCTTCTATCCGAGTGGGTGGACCGTCTGCATTGCTCACGGTAACTTCAATGCCGCGAATCAGAATAGCTGCTGGACAATCAATTGACTCCGTGACGATATTCAGAAGATTGTACATGCCATAAATCAGATACACATAGGTAACCCCGGCAGGACCGAACATCACTTCAGTGCGTTTGGTACGCCCTTTTGATGCGTGACATGCCAAACCTTTTTCTCCAATGTAGGCCTCAACATCTACAATGCGAGCGGCAAAACGGGTGTCGTTCGTATCTCGAATGAGATATTTGCCCAACAGTTCCTTGGCAACGGTTAATGTCGGACGGTCAAAAAACGTGCGAGGAAGCGGCTTGGGTTTCATCGTTCCTGGATTCCATCAGG